>NZ_JAHKSP010000047.1:0-205359 GCF_021733735.1 Mycetohabitans sp. B2 | reverse complement strand
TGCGCATCAAGCAGATTATGCAAACACGCGTGCACTACGGCTATCGTCGGGTGCATATGATGCTGCGCCGGGAAGGCTGGCGCGACAATCACATGCTGTAATTGTCTCTGTGACTTACTTTGGAGGCGGACATGGAAACGTATGTGGGTCTCGATGTGTCCCAAAAGGTTACGGTAATCTGCGTTGCCTGGAACAATTTATTCGCACAGTCTTATGCCTATCCGCCATTGTAAGTGGGAGACTGTGTCCGGGCTTTCAAGGGGCTGTTCTAAACTTTAGCTGTGCAGAAAAACTGCAAAGTATCATGCGCGGGCGGCGCGAAGCGAGCCGATGGGGCGGCTGAGCATGGAGCAACCCTAACGGCTTGCCTTCAGACAAGCCGAATCAGGCTAGGGTACTTTGCAATCATCGCATCGTGCGTTACAAGCGGTACGCCTTCGGCAACGGCCTGCGCGATCAAAATCCGATCGAACGGATCGCGATGGATGGGCGGTAGATGTTCGAGTTCCAACGCGTGCGCAGTCACGATCGGCAGTTCCTCGTAGCCAACGTCAAGCAGACTGCGACGCAGCACGCGCGGCTCGACCTGAAAATCGGCGCGGGCCAGGCCGCGTTTAATCACAATCTCCCACAGGCTCGCGACGCTAAAGAGCGGTGTGCAGGCCGGATCATCGAGCAGCGCGCGCGCTGCGGCCGGCAGTTCGGGTGCGGCGGCGGCCGCCCACAGGATTAGGTGGGTATCCAACAGCACCTTCATTCAGCGTTACCGTCAAACAACTGTTCAATGTCTGCAGCGCCCATCGTGTCGAAGTCAGCCGGCACGCTAATCTGTCCCTTCAGGAAGCCGATTCGACTGCGATGAACAGGTGCCGGGAGATCAAGTGGCACGACTTTGACCAGAGGCTTGCCGGCTTTGGCGATCACAAACGGTTCACCGCCGTGCACCGCTTGATCAATGAGTCGCGACAGGTGTGTCTTGGCGTCGTGAATGTTGTATGTATGCATAATCGCCCATTTAAACTAAACTAAGTTCAGTTGGTTTAGTTTAAATGGGCGATTAGGTTGCGTCAAGCACTTGTAGTAATGGATTTATGAGCATTGTGCGAACATTATGCGCGCAAGCAATCTAGGCAGCGCCCTACCCGCTATCGGCTACGGACAGGCTCGCTATCCCAGTCGGTGCGCTGCTTCGTCGGCTCGTGCCGCTTCGCGTTCAACAAAGCACTGGCTAACAGTGAAAGGGAAGCCACCGCACCCTTTGCAAAAGGGGTAGCCGTATTTCTTGGTTAAAGACACGAGGCGACATTGATGCGGAAACCCGTATTTTGCGGTTGGCCAACGATACGCGATGCCGACGACGGCCATGGGCGTCCACTCGGTCACCTGGGCGGTGCCGGTCAGACCCGCCAGCGCCAGCAACGCGATGGTGAAGGCATTGAGCGGCTTGCGCACTGACGCAGCGGTAATGGCCATCTGAATTACAAACGCTTTTTCTCGATAAACTCAATCTTGTAGCCGTCAGGATCTTCGACGAAGGCGATCACCGTGGTGCCATGCTTCATCGGGCCTGCCTCGCGCGTGACCTTACCGCCCTTGGCGCGCACCGCGTCGCACGCCTCGCGTGCGTTGTCCACGGCAATCGCGAGATGGCCGAAGCCGGTGCCCGGCTCATAGGCCGAGGTGTCCCAATTATGGGTCAACTCGATTACCGTATGGTCGTCCTCGTTGCCGTAGCCGACGAACGCAAGCGTGAAGCGGCCTTCCGGATAGTCATGCTTGCGCAGCAACTGCATGCCCATCACGTTCGTGTAGAAGTCCAGCGATCGCTCCAGGTTGCCGACTCGAAGCATTGTATGAAGAAGGCGCATGACGAAATCCTTGAAATGTCGATGGCGTTGCGAGGGGCGCGATAACAGCGTCATACTACGGCTGGCACGGCGCGATACGGCGGGAATTTTAACTCGTGCGGCACGGCTTTGCGCAATGCAGGCAAACGCGCGGGTGAGCCTCACAGCGTGGGCAGTAACTCCATCGGATGGTTTTTCAGCGAACTGCGCGCCTCGCGGAATTCCGGGAAGATCGACGCGACCGTATCCCAGAAACGTGAACTGTGGTTCATTTCACGCAAATGCGCGAGTTCGTGCGCGACGACATAGTCGATGATCGACAGCGGAAAATGGATTAAGCGCCAGTTCAGCCGGATTTTGCCGTCGCTCGAGCAGCTTCCCCAACGGGTTGCCGCCGATGACAGCGCATACGCACTATGTCGCACGCCGAGGCGTTGCGCATAGATGTCGAGTCGCTCGCCGAACAGGCGTCGGGCTTCCTGCTGCAGCCAGCCCTGTACGCGATCCTTGATCTGCTGCGCGTGCGCATCCGGTGGCAAGCCCAGCTCGAGCACGGCCCGTTCGGGGTCATGCCGCAGCGTGCCGCTTGACGACGTGATGGCGATGGTCAACGGCTTGCCCAGGTAGGGCAAGGTCGCTCCATCAGTCCAGACGATCCGCGGCAGCGCGCGTTGTTCCGTGCGTGTTTGCCATTCGGCCAGCTTGGCGAAGATCCAGCGCTGCTTGTCGGCGAGCGCCGCTTCGATATCGGCCAGTGTGGCCCAGCGTGGTGCGGTAACAGCCAGTCCGTTGCCGTCGATCGAGAATCCGATGGTGCGCCGCGCGGAACGCTTGAGCCGATAATCGAGTCGGTGCGAGCCGAGGGACACGCAGCGCAGCCTGCTGCTGTCCGGCAACCGAGTCTCGTTGCGCGGCGTGGCGCCCGTCGGCAGCGATGGCGCCGGCGTCGCGCTCGTCGGTTTAGAAGATGGACGCAACGGCGGCAACAGCGCGGCAAGCGGCTCCACTGGCGCTTGCAACGATGGCAACGGCGCGGCAATCGGCTCCACCGGCGCTTGCAACGGCGCCGACGGTGGTGGCATCGATTCGGCGCCGGGCCTGGGTGAGCAGGCGCCGCCGACGGGCGCCGCGGAGGCGGGCCGCGGCTCGGCCGGGACTTCGACGGATAGGACTGGCAACGCGTTGCCGCTGTCGAACAGCGGCAGGTCGAGTTGGCCCGAATCGAGTGAATCGAGTGCCGCGCGGCGCGGCAAGGGCGCGTGAGCCATAGCTATCGGGTTCGAAGGGGTGTCGCTGCACGGGTCGCTGGCTACCGTATCGAAGCGTGCTCAGACCGCCTCGGACGACGACGCGCGTTTGGCATACACCGGCGTTTCGTCCTGCGCAGGATACGCATGCGGATCGATGCGGCGCATCTCGGTTTCGATCCATTCCTCGACGCGCGCCATGACTTCGTCAGCGTTTAGGTTGCGGGTGTCGATGGGCTTGCCGATCGACACTGTGACTATACCTGGAAATTTCAGAAAGGCGTTGCGCGGCCACACGTGTCCGGCGTTGTGCGCGATCGGCACCACCGGCACCCCGGTAGCGATCGCAAAGCGCGTGCCGCCAGTCTTGTATTTGCCACGCTGGCCCACCGGCACCCGTGTGCCTTCCGGGAACATGATCACCCATGAACCCTCGGCCATCCGTTCCTTGCCCTGTCGAATCAGCGACGTGAACGCTCTGTGCCCTTTGTTGCGGTCGACGTGCACCATCTTCAGCATCCCGAGGGCCCAGCCAAAAAATGGCACGTATAGCAACTCACGCTTGAAAACATAGCACAACGGACGCGGCATGATCGCCGGAAAGGCCAGCGTTTCCCACGCGGACTGGTGCTTGGGCAGCAGGACGGCCGGGCCATCGGGCAGATTGTCCAGGCCTTCGATGCGCCAGCTCACGCCGACCAAGTGCCGCAGCATCCACAGCGTCGAGCGGCACCAGCCGACGGCCATCTTATAGCGCCGGTTTGCGTTCAGAAACGGGAACGCAATGAAGCAGGCGCATGCATACGGGATCGTGTAAACGATCAAATAAATGAAGAACAGTGTCGAGCGAATCACGTGCATGATGGTGCGATATAAGGCCTTGGACGGTGCGAGGCGCGTCGGCTCAGTTGGCCTCGGCGGCAAGGAAGTCGAGCGCGAATGCATGCAAGTCCGCATAGACTGTCGTGCCTGCCGGCAGATGGCCCGCATCCAGCGTTTGCTGGCCTTTGCCGGTCAGCACCAGGTGACAGCTGAATCCCAGCGCCGCGCCAGCTTGCAGGTCGCGCAGCGAATCGCCGACCACCGGCGTGCTGGCAGCATCGATCTCGAAGCGCCGGATGATCTGCGCGAGCAGGCCGGGTTTCGGTTTGCGGCAATCGCAATGGTCGGTGGGCGTATGCGGACAGAAGAAGATGGCATCGACCCGCCCGCCCAGCGCTGCCAGATTGCGATGCATCTTCTCGTGTATCTCGTTGAGCGTGGCCATGTCGAACAGGCCGCGACCGATGCCCGACTGGTTGCTCGCGATCACGACGCGGTAGCCCGCCTGGTTCAGCCGCGCGATTGCCTCGAGGCTGCCCGGGATCGGGATCCACTCGTCGGGTGACTTGATGAACGCGTCGGAGTCGTGGTTGACGACGCCGTCACGATCGAGGATCACGAGTTTCTTTTGCATTGTCCATTCACGCCGTTCGCCAGGAAAGAAAATCGGCCGTCACTCATGCCGCAAGCTTCGAGATATCGGCCACGCAGTGCATCAACTCGTGCAGCCGTGCCAATAAGCCCAACCGGTTCGCCCGCAATGCCGCATCGTCGGCATTGACCATCACGTCGTTGAAAAACGTATCGACCGCGTTGCGCAACGAGGCGAGCGCCGACAGCGCCCCTGTGTAGTCGCGTGAGCCTAGCCGACCCTGCACGGTCGGTGTGACGTTGTGCAACTGCTCGAACAGCGCCCGTTCCGCCGGCTCCACCAACAGCTTCGTCTCGACGTGCTGGGCCGCGCCGTCGGATTTTTTCAGGATGTTCGTGATCCGCTTGTTGGCCGCCGCCAGCGATGCGGCCTCGGGCAACGTGGCAAATTCGCGTACCGCGTCGAGTCGGCCGGTGATGTCGTCGATGCGGGTCGGATTTTGGCTCAGTACCGCGTCCACCTCGTTCGCGTCGTAGCCGCGCTCGCGCAACAGACCGCGTAGCCGGTCGATAAAGAAACCGTGCAACGCGCTGGTGGGATCGGCAACTTGCGGCTGGGCCGCGAATTGGGCGTACGCATGCCGCAATAAATCTATCAAGTCCAGCGGCAGCTGCTTTTCGAGCACGATGCGTAGCACGCCGAGCGCGTGTCGGCGCAGCGCGAATGGGTCCTTCTCGCCGGTCGGCTGCAGGCCGATGCCCCAGATGCCCACCAGCGTCTCGAGCTTATCGGCGAGCGCGACCGCGGTGCTAATTGCGGTGGAGGGTAGCGCGTCGCCGGCAAAACGCGGCCGGTAGTGCTCCGAGCACGCCAGCGCGATATCGTCGGGCTCGCCGTCGTGGCGTGCGTAGTAGGTGCCCATTGTGCCCTGCAATTCCGGGAACTCGCCCACCATGTCGGTGAGTAGGTCCGCCTTGGCCAGCCGCGCGGCGCGCGCTGCCCGCTGCGCGTCGACGCCGACGCCGGGCGCGATCACCGCCGCCAGCGCCTCGAGCCGCTCGACGCGCTGCAACTGGGAGCCCAGCTTGTTGTGGTA
The DNA here is from genome assembly GCF_021733735.1 of Mycetohabitans sp. B2. NCBI lineage: Bacteria > Pseudomonadati > Pseudomonadota > Betaproteobacteria > Burkholderiales > Burkholderiaceae > Mycetohabitans > Mycetohabitans sp. B2. The sequence goes on along the minus strand of NZ_JAHKSP010000047.1, from coordinate 199,755 downwards.
CACGACATTGGCCAGCAGCGGCACGCGTTGCTCGAGCGTCTTTTTCTGGTCTTGCTCGAAGAAGAACTTCGCGTCGGCCAGCCGTGGGCGCACGACGCGCTCGTTACCCAGCACGATCTGCTGCGGCGTGTCGGTTTGCACGTTCGACACGACCAGGAAGCGTGAGCGCAACTTGCCGCCGGCGTCGGTCAGCGCGAAATACTTCTGGTTCGTCTGCATCGTCAGGATCAGGCATTCCTGTGGCACTTGCAAGAACGCGTCATCGAAACGGCATTCGTAGACGATCGGCCATTCGACCAGCGCATTGACTTCGTCGAGCAGTGCCTCGGGCATCAGTACATGGTCTGCGCCCGCGCGCTCGAGCAGTTGTGCGCGGATCGCCTCCTTGCGTGCCTGCATGCTGGCGATGACCTTGCCACGCTGCTCGAGCGTGCGCGCATAGTCGTGCGCATGCAGGATCGCGACGTGGCCCTCGGACAGGAACCGGTGGCCGAGCGTGACCGCGTCCGCATCCAATCCGAGCGCCGAGACCGGCACGATACGGTCCGCATGCAGCGCAACGAGCCGGTGCGCTGGGCGCACGAACTGCACGTTTGTGCCGTCCGGCCGCTGGTACGTCATGACCTTCGGGATCGGCAGTTTGGCGAGGGTTTCGTCCAGTGCGGCCTGCAGACCGTCTTCCAACGTCACGCCCGGTGCGGCGTAATTCAGGAAGAACGCCTCGGTCTTGCCGTCCATCGCGCGCTCCAGCTGCGTGAGCGGCATGTCCGGAAAGCCCAGGGCGGCGAGTTTTTTGGCTAACGGCGCGCTCGGCTGCCCGTTGGCGTCGAGTGCCACGGAAACTGGCAGGACTTTTTCGCGCACCTGGCGCTGCGGTGCCACCGCGCGCACGTTACGGATCGTGACCGCCAGCCGACGCGGCGTGCCGAACGGCTCGAACGAAGGTGAGCCGCCGTCGGCGACGTCGATTAGGTCACGCGCGGCGAGCCGCTCAACCAGACCGTTGGCAAAGGCATTGGACAAGCGGGCGAGCGCCTTCGGCGGCAACTCTTCGGTCAGCAGTTCGACGAGCAGGGTGGATGGTTGACTCATTGGAATGGCTTCTCTTCTGTCGTCTCAGGCGTCGTCCTCGAGCTTGCGCTCGACCTTCAGCGGCGGCACCCAATCGGGGCGGGCAGCCTCTTGCTCAGCGGTGACGGTGCCGCGCGCATGCGCGCCGGCCGCCTCGCCCAGCATCGGGAAGCCAAGTGCCTCCCGCGAATCGTAGTACGCCTGCGCAACCAGCCGCGATAGCGCGCGGATGCGGCCAATGTACGCGGCGCGCTCCGTCACGGAGATCGCCCCGCGGGCATCGAGCAGGTTGAACGTATGCGCGGCCTTCAGGATCAACTCGTAGGCTGGCAGCGCGAGCCGTTGCTCGATAATGCGCCGGGCCTCGCTCTCATACGCGTTGAAGAACGTGAACAGCAACTCGGCGTTCGAGTGCTCGAAGTTGTACGTCGATTGCTCGACCTCGTTCTGGTGAAATACGTCGCCGTAGGTCAGCCGGCGTAGCACCTTGCCGTCCGGGCCGTCCTCTTCCCATTCGGTCCATACCAGATCGAACACGTTCTCGACCTGCTGGAGATACATGGCCAGACGCTCGATGCCGTACGTGATCTCGCCGAGCACCGGCTTGCAATCGAGCCCGCCGACTTGCTGGAAGTACGTGAACTGCGTGACCTCCATGCCGTTGAGCCACACTTCCCACCCCAAACCCCAAGCGCCCAGCGTCGGGTTCTCCCAGTCATCTTCGACAAAGCGCACATCGTTTTGCTTCAGATCCAGTCCGAGCGCTTGTAGTGAGCCCAAGTACAAATCCAGGATATTCTCCGGCGCCGGCTTGAGGACCACCTGGTACTGGTAGTAGTGTTGCATCCGGTTGGGATTCTCGCCGTAGCGGCCGTCCTTGGGGCGCCGCGACGGCTGCACATAGGCAGCGCGCCACGGCTCCGGACCGATCGCGCGCAGGAACGTCGCGGTGTGCGACGTGCCCGCGCCGACTTCCATGTCGTACGGTTGCAGGAGCGCGCAGCCCTGTTTGTCCCAGTAGGACTGCAGGGTCAGGATGATTTGCTGGAACGTGAGCATGAAATGCCTTTCAGGCGAAGCGTCTGGTCGTGCGCACCGGCACACGCCGCCGCCCCGGGGCAGGAAAAGTGCTAAAGGGTGAGATTTTAGCGGAAAAGGGCGCGAGACCGATCGCTTTGCCGCGTACCGTGGTCGCCGTTGATGATGCCCCTCTTCCATATACAGTACTTGACCGCATCCCAACACATCCGAGCGCACAAGATTTTGTAATGCGAGTTTAGGATCTTCGCTTTTATTCGCATGCGCGGCCAGCGCTGGAGCGGCGTCCCATCCCCAACCCGATTGCCAGCCCGACCAGCGATATGACCAATACAGTGATATTGCCGGCTACGATGTAGGGCGTCATGCCACTGCGGCCTTGCACGCGTACGTCAAGGGCGCCCACTGTGAAGCGACGCAATTGGGCCTTGACCGAGCCGTGCGCATCGATCAGCGCGGTGGCGCCCGTGTTGGTGGCGCGCAGCATCGGCCGCCCGGTCTCGAGCGCGCGCATCCGTGCCATCTGCAGGTGCTGGTCCAGTGCGATCGTATTGCCGAACCAACCGAGGTTTGTCGAGTTGACCAGCACACTGGCGGGTTCCGACTGGCCGCGCAGCGTACGGGCGAGTGCTTCGCCGAAAATGTCCTCGTAGCAGATATTCGGCGCGATCGGCTGCCCGTGTACGATGAACGGCGGCTGTATTGAGCCGCCGCGCGAGAAGTCGCCCAATGGCATCTTCATCATGTCGACGAACCATCGGAAGCCCCACGGGATGAACTCGCCGAATGGCACCAAATGATGCTTGTCGTACCGGTACAGAACCGGCGATCCCGGCGTGATCCCGTACAGCGCGTTGGTCAAATCCTTCGGCCCGTTTTCGGTCATCGTTGCGCCGACAGCACCGAACAGGACCGACGTGTGCGTGGCGTCCACGAAGCGCCGTACCGCCGTGCCGAACTCGGGCGGCGCTTCATACAGCGGCAATGGAATTGCGGTTTCGGGCGTCACGACCAGATCGGCCGGCTTTTCCGTGATGAGCTGCTGGTACAGTGCAATGGCGTGATGCATGCCGACCGGGTCGAATTTCATGCTCTGCTCGATGTTGCCTTGAAGCAGGCGCACTGACAGTGCGGGCCCGCTCGACTGGGTCCACGTCACGCGTGCGAGCAGCATGCCGCAAGCGAGCAGCCCCGCAGCGACGGCGGCGGGCGCGAGCCACGTGGCCACGCGCGCCCCACTCATACGCATGGCTGCCTGTATGAACAACGCGCCGACGAGCGCGAGGACCCAGCCGACCCCGTAGACGCCGACGAGCGGCGCGAAGCCGGCTAGCGGACCGTCAACTTGCGCATACCCGCTTGCAAGCCACGGAAAGCCAGTGAAGACGGTCCCGCGCAACCATTCGCCCAATGCCCATGCGCAGGCGAACGCCACGCTCGCATGCCAACTAGGCGTAAATATCGCGCATTGCCCGCGCGGTGCGCGACATAAATGCCATAGTCCAGCCGAAAACGCCGGATAAAGGGCTAGATAGAGCGAGAGCAGCACGACGGCGGCACCGGCCATGAGCGCGGGCATGTCACCATAGAAGTGCATGCTTACATACAACCACCACACCCCGCTGACGAATTGACCGAAACCGAATGCGCCACCGGTGAGCAACGCGCCGCGCAGCGTGCGGGTGCGCGAAACGAGCCAGAACGCACAGGCAAAGATCGCTAACTCAAGCCAGCCGCCGTGTGGCGTGGGCGCGAACGCAAGCGTATTCAGCGCGCCGATTGTGCCTGCCAGCGTCAAATGCAGCACCGTCGCACGACGGCTGCGTGACGCATGTTGCAACGGCGGGAAACCAGACGAGGCAGCGCGCGGCGCGGGATCGGCGATCGGCTTATCGACCATCTGTCGGTATAGGAAAGACGTGCGTGGGTGCTGCCCTGGGCTCAATGATCATCGCGGTCGCGGCCCGCGAGCGCGCCGGCTGGCACGTGCTTGGCAAGCAGCATATGGACCTGTCGCGCGTCGCCACGCAGGATCTCAAACACGAAATCGTCGATGCGCACTTTTTCGCCACGGTGCGGCACGCGGCCGAAGCGGTGCGTGACCAAGCCGCCGATCGTGTCGACCTCGTCATCGCAGTAGTGCGTGCCGAACGTCTCATTGAACTGCTCGATCTCGGTCAGCGCACGTACCCGGTAGCGGCCGTCCGGCGTCGCGATGATGTTGCCTTCCTCTTCGTCGAAGTCATATTCGTCCTCGATGTCACCGACGATCTGCTCGAGTACGTCCTCGATGGTGATCAAACCGGCGACACCGCCGTATTCGTCGACGACGATCGCAATATGGTTGTGGTTCGCACGAAAGTCGTGCAACAGCACGTTCAGGCGTTTGGACTCGGGGATGAACACGGCGGGGCGCAACATGCCACGCACGTCGAATTCCTCTTCCGCGTAGTAGCGCAGCAGGTCCTTCGCGAGCAGGATGCCGATCACGTTGTCTCGGTTGCCATCGTACACTGGGTAGCGCGAGTGCGCCTTCTCCAGCACAAATGGAATGAACTGATCGGGGCTGTCGGCGATGTTGATCGCATCCATCTGCGCCCGGGGCACCATGATGTCGCGGGCGCACAGGTCAGCGACCTGGAACACGCCTTCGATCATCGACAGCGAATCGGCGTCGATCAGGTTGCGTGCGTGCGCGTCCTGCAGGATTTCGAGCAACTCCGCACGGGATTCCGGCTCGGGCGAGATGAGATCGGTCAAGCGCTCCAGCAGCGAGCGCGGTTTGTCTGGATGTTTCGAGTGACTTTTCCGACTGGGATACGGGTCGTTCATGTTCAAGCGTCCCGCGGGACCGGACGCGCGATGGAGGTAATCAAAGGATACACTAACCGGAATGCGCATCTGTGACGCCGCGCACGATGGCGGTTGTGGCTGGCCGCACGCCCTCGCCCGAGCAGCGCTCAAGCATTTTCTCGAGCGCGACATCGGGGATGCCGTTCGCCCGCAGCGCCTCGACGGTGCGCGCGACGTAGTCGTGGGTGGTGCCGTAGCGGCCGCTTGCCCGGGCGAGCACGATACGCATGACGTCGTCCGACACGCGGCCAGCATAGGTTGCTGCTTCGCGGCGCATCACGAATGCCAGCGCGCGTACATCGCGCCCGTCATCGAGCATGCAGCGCAGCCACGCGGGACGGTACGAGCCCATCGACATTTCACGCCGCCACAGCACCTGCAGGTGCGGCATCGCACTGTGCCCATCGAGCCGGAACGCAATGCCCGGGCAGCAGCCGCCACGGTCTAGCGCGAGCACCAGGCCGGGCAGTTCGGGCGTGCCACGGTTCACCCGCGACCACAGATACAGGCCCCGGTGATAGCCCATCACGCGTGCCCGGCACGATTCAACTGTCGGCAGACCAGGATTCCAAATCAACGATCCATAGCCGAACAGCCACAAATCGCTCGCCCGGTCCCAATGCACCAGCGTATGCTCGATCGATGCCGCCAGTTCCGCGTCCGTCAACAGTCGTGCGTCGCCGCCGATTGTGGGCGGATAACCCGGTACCGCCTCAGGCGGCACGGCACTGGTGCGCGCGACCGGTGTGCGCGGGCACGGCGGCGCCGGCGCATCGTGCTCGCGTTCGTCAGGTTCGGCGTGGTCGCCACGTTCGTCTTGCATCATTCTCGGTAGGCTTTGGCTTGCTCAGCCCTGTTGCGCGTACGGGTCCGGATAGCCGAGCCGCGCCAGAATATCGGTTTCAATCGACTCCATCTCCCGCGCCTGCTCGTCATCCTCGTGATCGTAACCCTGCGCGTGCAGCACGCCATGCACGATCAGGTGCGCGTAGTGTGCATCCAACGGCTTGTGTTGCTCGCGCGCCTCGCTTTCGACCACCGGGCAACAGAGCACTAGGTCGCCACTGACCGGCTCATTGTCCGATTCCCCGTACGCGAACGTGAGCACGTTCGTTGGGTAGTCCTTGCCGCGATAGCTACGGTTCAGCGCGCGGCCTTCTTGCTCGTCGACGAAACGGATCGTCAATTCAGCGGGCGCGAAGAGCGCGGCGCGGACCCAACCGGCGATCCTGGCGCGTGGCAGCAACGCCTTGTGGGCGGCGAACGCCCTGGCCGGGAACTGCACGCTGAGCGTGAGCTTCGGAGCACGGGGCGCGTTCATGCCGAATGCGCGCCGTCCGGATGGCGCTTGGCGTGTGCATCGTAGGCCTCGACGATGCGTGCGACCAGCGGATGCCGCACCACGTCGGCACTGGTGAAATGCGTCAGTGCGATGCCGCGCACGTTATGCAGTACCTGTTGTGCCTCCACCAGTCCGCTCTTGTTGCCCCGTGGCAGGTCGATCTGCGTGATGTCGCCGGTGATCACCGCCTTGGACCCGAAGCCGATGCGCGTGAGGAACATCTTCATCTGCTCGGGCGTGGTGTTCTGCGCCTCGTCCAAGATGATGAACGCGTGATTCAGCGTGCGCCCGCGCATGTACGCGAGCGGCGCGATCTCGATCATCTGACGCTCAAACATCTTGGCCGTCTTATCAAAGCCGAGCAGATCGTATAGCGCGTCGTACAACGGGCGCAGGTACGGGTCAACCTTCTGCGCGAGGTCGCCGGGCAGGAAGCCGAGCCGCTCGCCCGCCTCGACTGCCGGACGCGTCAACACGATCCGCTTGACCTGGTCTCGTTCCAGCGCGTCAACCGCGCAGGCGACCGCCAGGTACGTCTTGCCGGTGCCAGCTGGTCCGACCCCGAACGTCACATCGTGCTGCAGGATCTGCTTCAAGTAATCGCGCTGCGTCGGCGTGCGTCCGCGCAGGTCGGCGCGCCGCGTGTACAGCGTTGGCCCGCGTTCGTCGTCGGGCAGGTCGGCGGCGGCTGATCCGTCGAAGGGATGGTCGGGATCGCCGCGCAGGCGCAACGGCGCTGCCTCGTCCAGCGTCGCGTCGGCGCGTGCAGCCGGCTGCAGGCCGGCGCCTTCGGCACCCGCCGCGCGGGCGCTGCCGCGGTTGGCGGCGTGGCCCGGGGCGCGTGCCGGGTGCTCGGCACTGTAGCGCGCCTCGACCAGCGCGAGTTGAATATCGTCGACGGACAGCGGATCGCGCGCGAGATTGTAGAAGTTCTCCAGTGCGGTTAGAGCGACTTTCGCGGCGCGGCCGCGAACCGTGATTCGGTGGCCGCGCCGCGACAGTGTCACATCGAGCGCCTGCTCGATCTGGCGCAGGTTTTCGTCGAGCGGACCGCACAGGTTCGCCAGTCGCGTGTTGTCGTCGCGAGGCGCGGTGAATTCGAGCGTGGGCAGGGGTGTCTTCAAGATGCGTGAGAATGGGCGCCGGTCAATGCGTGCTTGCCGGCGTTAGCGCGAGCTCCCCGCGCAGGGAATGCGGATAGGCGTGGACAATTTCGACATCGACCATCTGGCCGAGCAGGCGGGCGTGCGGAGCCTGCGGCGCCGGGAAGTTCACCACGCGGTTGTTTTCAGTGCGTCCGGCTAACTCGTTCGGATCCTTGCGGGCCGAGCGCTCGACCAGGATGCGCTGCACGGTGCCGACCATCGATTCGCTAATCTTTGCCGCGTGCGCTTCGATTGCGGCCTGCAATTGCTGAAGCCGCGCAAGCTTCACGTCGCGCGGCGTGTCATCATGCAGGGTCGCGGCCGGCGTGCCGGGGCGCGGACTGAAAATGAATGAGAAGCTGGTGTCGTATTGCACTTCGTCGATTAGCTTCATCGTCTTGGCATGGTCGTCGTCGGTCTCACCGGGGAAACCGACGATAAAGTCGGTCGATAACGAGAGCTGCGGCCGGATCGCGCGCAGCCGTCGCACGATCGACTTATATTCGAGGACCGTATAGCCGCGCTTCATCGCCATCAGGATTCGGTCCGAGCCGTGCTGTACCGGCAGGTGCAGGTGGCTCACCAGCTTGGGCACGCTTTGGTACGTATCGATCAGCCGTTGCGAGAATTCCTTCGGGTGCGACGTTGTGTAGCGGATCCGCTCGATCCCCGGAATCTCCGCGACGTACTCGATCAGCGTCGAGAAATCCGCGATCTCGGCGGCGCCGGCGCTGATCGCGCCCCGATAGGCGTTCACGTTCTGCCCGAGCAGCGTGACCTCGCGCACGCCCTGGTCCGCCAGGCCAGCCACCTCAGTTAGCACGTCGTCCAGCGGGCGGGATACTTCTTCACCGCGCGTGTACGGCACGACGCAATAGCTACAGTACTTGCTGCAGCCTTCCATGATCGAGACGAACGCGGTGGGGCCTTCGACGCGCGGCGGCGGTAGATTGTCGAATTTCTCGATCTCCGGGAACGAGATGTCGACTTGCGCGTGGCCGCTCGCGCGCCGCGCATCGATCATCGCGGGTAGCCGATGCAGCGTCTGCGGGCCGAACACGAGATCGACGTAGGGCGCGCGCGCGACAATCGCCGCGCCTTCCTGGCTGGCGACGCAGCCACCGACGCCGATCAGCAGGTCGGGGCGCACCTGCTTGAGTTCGCGCACCCGGCCCAGGTCGGAAAAGACCTTTTCCTGCGCCTTTTCGCGAATCGAGCAGGTGTTGAACAGGATGACGTCCGCGTCTTCCGGGGAGTCGGTTTTGATAAGACCTTCAGCCGCGCCAAGCACGTCGACCATCTTGTCGGAATCGTACTCGTTCATTTGGCAGCCAAAAGTCTTTATGTAGACTTTTTTAGGCATAGTGTCGCCGTTCGCAGTCGTTTATCTGGGGGCGGGGGAAAGCCAGAATTATACGCCTAGCTGGTGACATCCCTCATGTTGGCGAAGGTGTGGGCAAAACGATCCACTAGAAAGTCGAGCAGCAAGCGCAGCCGCGGCGGTAAGTACCTGTTGCGTGCGGTGGGCGACCGCGTTCAGCGGCGCCAGATAACCGTGCCATGCCAGGCATCACGATTCGCAGGCGGGGCCCGCGCACATGTCGCTGGCAATGTCCCAGATCGACTTGTACGCGATGTCATAGCCACGCTGCCGTTGCTCTGGCAGCGGTCACGACAGTATTCGCGTGGAGTATCGTCGCTTTTGCCACTGTGCTGTCGCTGCAAATGCGCGTGGTCGAGAAGGCGCACGTGGCGCTGAATCTCGCCTCCACACTCAATATCGGGGCGTGCAGCCTCGGCAATGCGGGTGTGGCATGGCTTGGTGGTGGGGTGGTCATCCACGGCAGCGGTTTTGATCGCGCTGCCGTGGACCGCCGCAGCCGTTGCACTGGTGGCGCTCGCGGTGACGCTGCTCGCCGCCGGCGTCAAGCACCACGCCGCGCGTACTGGCCGCGCGCGCACGTGCGACGGCGCGGCGCCCGGTCGCGCCGGCTAGCAGGTGCTCGAGCTAAGCGCTGCGGACATTGGGATCGACGCGCCGGTGCCCGGCCGCTCCAGTGCGCGCCGGAAATCGACCAATTCCTCGATTGTCAGCATCGGCAGCCGATGCTGCGTGGCGAAACGCTCGACATCGTCACCGCGCATCATCGTGCCGTCTGGATTCATGAGTTCGCACAGCACGCCGGCCGGTTTCAGCCCGGCCAGCCAGCATAAGTCGACCGTTCCTTCGGTGTGGCCACGGCGTGCGAGCACGCCGCCGGGTTGCGCACGCAACGGAAACACGTGCCCCGGACGAACGATGTCGGTCGGCTTGGCCTGGTCCGCGATGGCCGCGCGAATCGTGGTCAGCCGGTCGGCCGCCGAGACGCCGGTGCTCACGCCGTCACGTGCTTCGATCGATACGGTGAATGCGGTGCCGTGGCGGCTTTGGTTGGCCGACACCATCTGCGGCAGCGCAAGCTGGCGAATCTTCGTATCCGGCAGGCACAGGCACACGATGCCGCTGCATTCGCGGATCAACAGCGCCATCGTCTCGATCGTAAGCTTTTCGGCCGCGATGACCAGGTCGGCCTCGTTCTCGCGATTGAAGTCATCCTGCAGCACGACAGGACGCCCGTCGCGCATCGCCTGCAACGCGGCGGCGATGCGCGACGGGATCGCGTGTGGATCGGCGTGATAACGGGGGTACAGAACCGAGCCTGTCGGCGGCTCGAACAACGGTGTGGGTTTCGACATGAAACGCTCCTCGCAAGGTTGGGCGAAAAACGTTTCAGGGCAACGGCTGGCAAGAGACAACCGAAGGAAGACCGACACGGGCAGCTGCCCGCACGGCGAACTGGCCGTGTGCGCGCTGTCGGCGTCGTGCCCTCACATCTTCTCTCATCCGGACTATGACCGTCGGCTCTGGCATCGCACCAGATCTGCTGACCCGACGCGGCGTTTGCACGACGCATCGGCGCTCGCGGGCTCGTCGCGCGCCGGCCGAAGGACCGGTGCGCGGCATACCGCCGGTGGGGACTTTCACCCCGCCCTGAAGACGCATTGACGTGCCACCGCGCATCGGTTCGATGACGCACGAGCGGCATCCGGGAGCATACAACAACCCGCGGCGTTGTGCCGCGCGCGAGGCGGCAGCCATGCGTTTGCTCGACATGCAAGGACAGCGGGATTTGCCAACACAGTGCGGTTCATGACGCTGCATCGGCCCACGCCTTCGCGGCACGAATCGCGCGATGCCACGCTGCCAGCCCCCGTTCGACGTCCTCGGCGCGTGCGTGGCGCACGAAACGCCGGTCCATTTGCCATTGCTGCTGTAGCTCAGCAATATCGTTCCAGTAACCGACCGCGAGTCCGGCCAGATAGGCGGCACCCAACGCGGTTGTTTCCTGGATTTGAGGCCGGACCACGTCCACGCCGAGCAGGTCGGCTTGGATCTGCATTAGCAGGTTGTTTTCCACCGCGCCCCCGTCCACGCGAAGCTCGCCGATGCGCAGTCCAGCGTCTGCTTCCATCGCGCGGACCACGTCGATCGACTGGTACGCGATCGCTTCAAGGGCCGCCCGGGCAAGATGGCCGGCCTGCGTGCCGCGCGTGATGCCGAACACGGTGCCCCGCGCGTTGGCGTTCCAGTGCGGTGCACCCAGCCCGGCGAAAGCGGGCACGATGGTCACGCCGTCCGTATGCTCGACCGAGCGCGCCAGCGCTTCGATGTCCCGTGCGTGCCGGATGATGCCCAGTTCATCGCGCAGCCATTGTACGAGTGCCCCGGCGATGAAAATACTCCCTTCCAGCGCGTACGTTACCTGGTTGCCGATCTGCCATGCGATCGTGGTCACAAGGTTGTTGCGCGATTCGATTGGCTGCTCGCCCGTGTTCATCACTAGGAAGCAGCCGGTGCCGTAGGTGTTCTTGACCATGCCGGCACCCGTGCACATCTGGCCGAACAGCGCGGCGTGCTGATCGCCGGCCACACCGGCGAGCGGAATGGTTGCGTTAAACAGGCTTGTCTGTGTGTCGGCGTAGATTTGCGAGGACTGGTACACCTCGGGCAGCATCGAGCGAGGGATGTCGAACAGCGCTAGCAGCGCATCGTCCCACTGCAGCGTATGGATATTGAACAGCATCGTGCGTGACGCGTTGGTTGCGTCTGTCACGTGCAACTGGCGTGCGCTCAGGTTCCACATCAGCCAACTGTCGACGGTGCCGAAGGCGAGCTTGCCCTGCGCCGCCTTGGCGCGTGCGCCATCGACATGGTCCAGGATCCAGCGGATCTTGGTGGCGGAAAAATAAGCATCGATCGGCAGGCCGGTCTTTTCGCGCACCGTCGTTTCCAGGCCGCGCGCCTTCAGCTCGTTGCACAAGCCGGCGGTGCGGCGATCCTGCCACACGATCGCATTGTAGACCGGCTCGCCAGTATCGCGGTCCCAGACGATCGTGGTTTCGCGTTGATTTGTGATGCCGATCGCGGCGATCGACGCGGCACTGAGCCCAGCTCCGACCACGGCTTCGGCGGCGACGCCGGCCTGGGTCGACCACATTTCGCGCGGATCGTGCTCGACCCAGCCCGGCTGCGGATAGATCTGGCGGAATTCCTTCTGCGATACGGACACGACATGTCCGCCGTGATCGAACACAATCGCGCGCGAACTGGTGGTGCCCTGGTCGAGTGCAAGAAGGTAGCGGTCGGTCATTGGCGTCTCCTCGAGCTTTCTATTGCCCGCGGCGCCAGGCCGCTGGCCAGGTTACACGTGAACCGCGCGGGCGAGGCGCGCATTGGGTTCGGCAGCGGCATGCGCATCGCCGCCGAATCGCTCGAACCAGGCCCGCACGTTGCCTACTGCCTGGGCGTCCAGTCGTAAGCCAACTTTGGAGCGGCGCCACAGCACGTCGTCCGCGCTGCACGCCCATTCCTCGTCACGCAAGTAGCGCAATTCGGCTTCATACAAGCCAGGTGCAATTTCCGCGCCCAGGTCGGACAGCCCTTTCGCGCCGCGCAGCAACCGCTCGACGCGCGTGCCATACGCGTGCGCGTAGCGCAGTGCAAGCGAGTCGGGCAGCCACCGATGACGCGCCGCGAATTGCTCGGCGAACGCCGCAAAGTTCGAGCCGGCGATATCGCCGCCGGGCAGGGGCGCATCGTGAGTCCAGGCCGGTTGCGTGATTGCCAGCGGCCCGCTGAGGCGGTCCAGCGCTTCTTCGGCGAGCTTGCGGAACGTCGTGATCTTGCCACCGAACACCGATAGGATCGGCGCCTGCCCCGGGGGCATGTCCAGGTCCAAGCGGTAGTCGCGCGTGACTGCCGACGCAGCGGCGCTTTCGTCGTTCTCCAGTAGCGGGCGAACCCCCGCGTACGTCCATACCACGTCGGTACGCGCGATCGAGCGCTTGAAATAGCGGTTCACCGATTCGCACAGGTACGCGACTTCGCTCTCGTCGATCTGCACGCGCGAGGCGTCGTCATGGTATTCGACGTCGGTCGTGCCGATCAGCGTAAAGTCTTTCTGATAGGGAATCGCGAAGATGATGCGCTTGTCGGGGTTCTGGAAGATATACGCGAAATCATGATCGAACAGCTTGCGTGTAACGATGTGACTGCCCTTGACGAGTCGGACACGATGCTGCGCGCCCAGCTTCAACGTGTCGGTCAGCAACTCGCCGACCCACGGACCCGCGGCATTGGCGATGGCGCGCGCGCGAACCTGTTGCAGCCGTCCGTCGCGTGAACGCAGTTGCGCGTCCCACGACGAGCCGCTGCGCTGTGCGCTCACCAGCCGCGTGCGCGTTAAGATTGTCGCGCCGCGAAGCTGCGCGTCGAGCGCGTTGAGCACGACCAGGCGCGCATCGTCGACCCAGCCGTCCGAATAGACGAAGCCGCGCGTGATCGAGTCCACCAGCGGCGTGCCGCACGGATGGGTGCGCAAGTCGATGCCTTCTGAGCCGGGTAGCATCTCGCGCCGGGCGAGGTGGTCGTACAAGAACAGCCCGGCGCGGATTAGCCATGCCGGGCGCAGGTGCGGCATGTGCGGCATCACGAAACGCAACGGGCGAATGATGTGCGGCGCGGCGCGTAGCAGAACTTCGCGCTCTTGTAGCGCTTTCCTGACCAGTCCGAACTCGTAGTATTCGAGATAGCGCAGCCCGCCATGGATCAGCTTCGTGCTGGCCGAGGACGTGTGCGCCGCAAGGTCGTCTTGCTCGCATAGCAGCACCTTTAGTCCACGCCCTGTCGCGTCTCGCGCAATGCCCGCGCCATTGATGCCGCCGCCGACGACCAGTAGATCGTAGTGATCCGTTTTGTCCACCTTATCCCTCCGAATGTCACGGCACCGCTGCGCGGTCCGCGCGCTGTGTCCTTGCCTATGCGCGTTTAACAACATTAAATGTTCGTAAACGAAAATTTAGCGAATAAACTTAAAAGTATCAAGAAATTAAAATAGGTGACAGAACGATGGGCGCCCGGGCAACGGAAGAGATGTTCGGCACACATGCCTAGCCGCCGCGTGATGTTTGATGCTGGGAGGGTGCTTGGCCGCCGAGTGATGTTCGACGCTGGGAGGGTGCCCAGTCGCCGGGTGATGTTTGATGCTGGGAGGGTGCCTGACCGCCGGGTGATGTTCGACGTTGGAATGGTGCCCAGCCGCCGGATGGTGTCCGACGCTGGGGTGGTGTTCAGCCACTGGGTGATGTGAGCCGCTGGCGTGGCGAGTTGGGCGTCACCGAAATGATGCCCCAGTGGCTGTGTTTACGGTCCTCGACGCTCGGGCGCGCCCGTGGCAGCGCTGGCGGCGAGGCGGGTGCCGTGCTGAAGCATGCGCGCGCGGCGCTTCTGGTACAGCGCAGCAAAGCTCCATGTGATCTCGCGGGTTAGCCGTGCATCCAGTGCCGTAGACACGGTATCGCGGTTCACCGATCCGCCCGTATAAGTCTTGCCTTCCTCGTGTGTCGCATTGAAGCGGTAGCTGAAGCGCTCGTCGAGCCCGAAACGGCTGCCAAAGTCGGCATGCTCGCGCCATATGTTATCCGAGCCGTAGCCGATGTCCACGCTGCGCACGGGCGTGTCAGTAGGCTTCTTGGTGACGTGGTTGACGATCCCGCCGGGGGCGGCGAAGCCCTGCATGAAGCCAGCTAGCCCCTTTTGCAGTTCGATGCGCTCCAGTTGCTCGTAGGGCAGTGTAATGCCGTAGCTGATGAACGGCATCCCATCGATCCGATAGCCGTTTTGCCAATCGATCTGCAGGCCGCGCGCGGACAAATAGCTGGCCTACGCACTATAGGCATCGTTGTTCTCCAGAGAACCGGCTCAGCGATCATGGCGAACCCTTCGGCAACGGGCGCCGAATCGGCTGACAGGCCCGGGTGGGCAGGCTTCCTGGCGCTCGCGGTATGCGTGGCGGCCACGCGCACCATGAACCCCGGGAATTTGCATTCTAGTCGAGCATTGCAGCGTTGCAACTTGCGGCGCACCATCGAAAGTGATTGACAAGCAAACCGGGCGACGGCGCTCATGCAATCGTGAAATGCTTGTGGCGCGCGTTGCCGTGTTTAACCGGCGACGTGAACGTCGGTGCTCGCCGCCAGAATGACCTCTGCCATCTCACTGGGTGTCGGCGCGTCGGTGAACAGCGCGTCGACCTGGCTCAAATGGCCAAGGCGCACCAGCGCGGGGCGCCCGAACTTCGAATGGTCCGCCACCAGGAACACGCTGCGTGCGTGCTCGATAATGGCCTCTGCCACCCTAACCTCGCGTGTATCGAAGTCGCGCAGCGTGCCGTCCAGTTCGATGCTCGAGATGCCGATTAACGCATAGTCAACCTTGAATTGGCGGATGAAATCGATCGCCATCTCGCCGACCACGCCCTGGTCCCACGGACGGACGATGCCACCGGTGACGAGCACCTCGCATTCGGCATAGCCGCTCATGACCGCCGCGACGTTCAAGTTGTTGGTGATCACGCGCAGGCCGCGATGGCGATTTAGCGCACGCGCCACTTCCTCGGTCGTTGTGCCCAGATTGATGAACAGTGACGCCTGGTCTGGAATATGGCTGGCGGCGAGTGCGGCGATGCGCCGCTTCTCCTCGTGGAACATGCGTTGGCGCGCGGTGTACGACACGTTTTCCGAACTGGTGGGCAACGTGACTCCGCCATGGTGGCGGCGCAGCAAATTCATTTCGGCGAGCCAGTTCACGTCGCGCCGGATCGTCTGCGGCGTGACGTGAAAGCGTGCAGCAAGGTTCTCGACAGTGACGAAGCCTTCGTGCTGAACGCAATCGAGCAATTCCTGCTGGCGTGCATTCAACGTGATGCGCAGGTCTGGGGTCATGTTCTTGTCAGCATGGTCGCGAAGCGGTCCGGTTCCGCGTATTGTAAAGGCCCGCACACGATATATAGCGATTGTTCTTTTTGACACGGGCTATCGGAACTGCCTGGGCGAATGCCCGGTCTGTTCCAGGTCAGCAGAGTCGGGCGCGGCACGTTAAACTGCAACCGATACTACGTAGGTCATGCAGAAGTCGCGAACCGATACCCGGATCAAGGACTGCGAGCAGGGGCGCAGGCATGCCGGGGCGCAGGCTTCGGAGGAAAAAATGCAAACCGACACTCAAACTGTGTTGCCGTGGCGTATCGAGGATATCGATTTGTCGCGGATCGATCGTTCGCGCGCCGCTGTGAACGAGGATTTGCTGCTGCTGTTATGCGCGGCGTCGTTTATTGAAAGCGGCTCGGATTTGTATACCAGTAACCTCAGCGCGTTCTTCGATGGCGACCCAGAAGTGTCCGGTTGGCTGAACCAGCATTGGGAACACGAGGAGTTGCAGCACGGCCGCGCGCTGAAGGCCTATATCAATTATGTTTGGCCAGAGTTCGATTGGGATCTGGCATTTGAACATTTTTTTGATGAGTATTCGAAAACGTGCTCGCTGGAAGAGTTCGAAAAGACCCGGGCGCTGGAAATGGTCGCACGCTGTGTGGTGGAGACCGGTACGGCCACGTTGTATCGTGCGATCAACGAGTGCTCAGACGAGCCGGTGCTCAAGCAGATCACTGACAACATTCGTAGTGACGAGGTGCGGCATTACAAGTACTTTTTCAGGTTTTTCAAGAAGTACAACCAGATCGAGGGTAATGGCCGCCTTGCGGTGCTCGGCGCGCTGATGCGCCGCGTGATGGAAATCAAGAACGAAGATTCAGAGATCGCGTTGCGACATGTGTTTGCGGTCAGATATCCTGCGCAGGTTCGCAACAGCGCCTACATGCGGGAAAAGGTGGCGCGCGTGAACACACTGGTACGCAGGCACATGTCGGCCGACATGTGCGTGAAGATGCTGCTCAAGCCGCTCGACCTGCCTGCGAAGATCCAACCCGGCGTGCATTATCCGCTGGCCAAGATCACGCAGCACGTGTTCTTTCGCTAGCTAGTACGGCGGCGCTTAGTTGACGATCACGGGCGGCCCGCTGCGCGCGGGCCGTCGTTCATGACTTGGAGAAGACGATGACGGATCGGCAGACCGCGCTGATACGGGGCACATTCGATGAGTGGCCCGATGTGCTGCGCGCCTGGTTTGATGGCACGCATTTGCATGACAAGGCGTCGTTTGCGGCCTCATTGATCGCCGTCGATCCGCTCCGCTGGCCTTGCACGTCGCTGCTCAGCGTGGGCGAAATCGTCGTGCCTGATTCCCACGGTGTGCGGTTCGCGCTGTGGCCGCAGTCCCGTACCGCGCGGGCGCTTACCGCCGGCGGCAACGCACTGCTCGAGTTCGTTTTCGAGCACGCGTGGTATCAGGTGCGCCTGGGTGTGAGCACGCCGCGCCGGCAGGACGCGACGACGCTGACCGTGTTCGACGCCGTGCTGGAGGCGGCACAATGGCAGCGCGTCGACTATGCGCAACTCGTGACCGGCGTCACGTTCGAGCTGCTTGAGCCCGCGCGCGCTGCCGTGCTTGCGCGTTGGGACGCGCAAATCCGGTCGATGCTCGCACACGACTAGCGCGATGAGCCCTTGGTGCCGCCGCCGAGTAGCGCACCCGGGCCGCCGTTGCGCCGTGGCGATGATTCGGATGCGCGCGGCTGCCGTGCGTCACGATCCTGTGCTTGCGCCATTCGTTTGTCACGGCCACCGTGCGACGCGGGAGGGGTCGCTTCGCGATGTCGCTCTGGCGCGGTCTGGGGCGCCGCGCCAGAGCGCTTGCCTGCTGGTGCGGCGCCCGGTTTCGCAGCGTGTGTCGCCGGGGATTTGCCCGCCTGTGCGGGCCGCGCGTTGGCGGCTGCTCCTGCCGGCGACCTGGCTGGCGCCGCCGGTTGTGACTTGGCGGCTGCCCCTGACTTGGTCGCTAACCCTCGCTTAGTCACTGTCCCTGTGCGGGGTTTGGCCGCTGGCGCCGCTGATGGTTTCGCCGCTTGGCCAGCCTGTGGCTTGATGCCGGCGCGACGGGGTTCGCGTGGCCCCGCACCGCGCGCCGGCTGGCTGCGCCGCTGGATTGGCTCCGGCTTCGCATTGGGATCCGGTTCGAAGCCGGCAATGACTTCGCGCGGCAGCGTACGCTTGATCAGGCGTTCAATGTCCGTCAGCAATTGATGCTCGTCGATGCAGACCAGCGATATGGCCTCGCCCGTCGCGCCCGCGCGGCCTGTTCGGCCGATACGGTGCACGTAATCTTCCGGAACATTCGGCAGGTCGAAATTCACCACGTGCGGCAATTGGTCGATGTCGATGCCGCGCGCTGCGATGTCGGTAGCGACTAACACTTGCAGCGTGCCGTCCTTGAATTCTGACAATGCCCGGGTCCGGGCCGCCTGGCTTTTGTTGCCGTGGATAGCCAGGGCGCTGATGCCATCCTTCGTCAACTGTTCGGCGAGCCGGTTTGCGCCGTGCTTGGTGCGCGTGAACACGAGCACCTGAAACCAGTTGTGCGCCTTGATCAAATGCGTGAGTAGCTCGCGCTTGCGGTCGCGATCGACCGGATAGATCGTTTGGGTGACCGTCTCGGCGGTGGTATTGCGACGGGCCACCTCGATTAGCGCTGGTGAATCGAGCAGGTTGTCCGCGAGCGCCTTGATCTCGTCGGAGAACGTCGCCGAAAACAGCAGGTTTTGGCGCTGTGAAGGCAGATACTTGAGCACCCGCTTGATGTCGTGGATGAAGCCCATATCCAGCATCCGGTCAGCCTCGTCGAGCACCAGGATCTGCAGGCTGCTCAAGTCGATTGTGCGCTGCTGAAGGTGATCTAGTAATCGTCCAGGCGTGGCCACGACGATATCGACGCCGCGCCGCAGCGCGTCGATTTGCGGGTTAATGCCGACGCCGCCGAACATGACCGTCGAGCGCAGCTTGAGGTACTTGCCGTATTCGCGCACGCTTTGCTCGACTTGCGCGGCCAATTCGCGTGTCGGCGTCAGGATCAGTGCGCGAACCGGTATTTTGCCCGATGTCGCGCGCGAATGGGATAGTCTTTCCAGGATCGGCAGCGTGAAGCCGGCAGTCTTGCCGGTGCCGGTTTGCGCGCCGGCCAGCAAGTCGCCGCCGCCGAGCACGGCCGGAATGGCTTGCCGCTGGATCGGTGTCGGCGTCGTGTAGCCGAGTTCGTTGACTGCGCGAACCAGAGGTTCGGACAAGCCGAGAGAATTAAATGACATGTTGGATGGTGTCGTCACCGGTTCGGCGCGCAACGCGCATCAGTCGCGAACCAGTGCAGTGAAAGTCTGAAGATGCGAGGGCAGGCCGACTGTCGCGATGCCCCGCGTAAGTACAACAGCGTGATAACAAAGACAAAGGGCGCAGCCCGTGGTTCCGGCCGCGCCCTGAGATCGGAGATTCGCGTGGGATCAGTCGAGCGGCGCGGAACGCAGTTCGTTGACCTGCTGCGGTGACACTGGCGTGCCCTTGTTGCCCCATGCCATGCGCAGATACGTGACCACTGCGGCGACTTCCTGATCCGACATCGAGTGCGCGAACGGCGGCATGCCGTACGGCTCAGGATTGGCGTGCGTGCTCGGCGGATAGCCACCATTGAGCACCATGCGGATCGGATTCACTGCCGACTGCATCTGCACCGACTGGTTGTTCGCAAGCGGCGGGAAGTGCGGCGGATAGCCAAGACCATTTTCCGCATGGCACTGCGCGCATTGATCGTTGTAGATCTGCTTGCCTTGCTCGAACAGTTCCTTGCCGAACGCGACAGATGTTTCCAGTTGTATCGTCTCCGGTGCTTCTTTCTTCTGCGGAATCGTCTTTAAATACGTCGAGATTGCTCGGATATCGTCGTCGGTCATGTGCTGCAGGCTGTTGTGCACGACTTCAGCCATCGGGCCGAACACCGCGCCACGCTGCGACACGCCGACCTTGAGCAGGTCTGAGATGTCCTTCAAATCCCAGTCGCCCAGGCCCGCTTCCTTGTTCGACGTCAGCGACGGCGCGTACCAGTTCTGCAGCGGGATTAAGCCCCCAGCAAACGCCGCTGACTGATTCGAGCCACCCAGCGCGTTGATTGACGTGTGGCACATGCCGCAGTGGCCCAGCCCCTCGACTAGGTAGGCACCGCGGTTCCACTCGACCGACTTGGTCGGATCCGGCTTGTATTCGCCCTCGCGGAAGAACAACGTGCGCCAGCCGATCAGCATGTTGCGCTGGTTGAACGGAAAGCGCAACTCATGCTCGCGGCTGGGCTGGGCAACGGGCGCCACCGAGCGTAGATACGCGTAGATGGCATCCGAGTCCGCGCGCGTGACTTTCGTGTAACTGGTGAACGGGAAGCCTGGGTACAGTAACTCGCCGTTCTTGCCGCGGCCGGTGTGCATTGCGCGGTAGAAGTCGTCCGAACTCCATTTGCCGATCCCGTACTGCTCGTCCGGTGTGATGTTCGGCGTGTACATCGTGCCGAACGGCGTGGCCATTGGCAAGCCGCCGGCGAAGGGCTTACCGCCGCGTACCGTGTGGCATGCAATGCAATCGCCAGCGCGCGCCAGATATTCGCCTTGCTTGATCAGTGCGGCCTGGTCGGCCGGGCTCGCGGCCATCGCGCTGCCGCCGTGGATATTGTCACTGCCGGACCACAGCACCGGCACCAGTGCCGCGGCCGCTACCGCGATAACGGCCGACAGCGCAAAAAGAGTCTTGCGTTTCATCTCGATGTGTCTCCTGTCGCTGACTGCGGCTCGCTGCCGCATTGCAGCGGCATCTTCGACGAGCGGGCCGGCGCTGGCACTGGGTTGGCCGGTGCGGGTTGCATGGAGAGCCAGTGGGCGACCGCAGCGATGTCGTCGTCGCTGAGCCGGGTTGCGACCGTGTGCATGCAGTCCGGCGCCTTCGCGCGGCGCACGCCGGAGCGCCACGCGCCAAGCTGTGCGCTGATGTAGTCAGCATGCAGGCCCACTAGGCCCGGGATCGCCGGCTCCATGCCGGTCAGCGTCTTGCCGTGGCACGCTGCACACGCGGGCACGTTGCGTGCCGGATCGCCGTTTAGCACGATCTGCTTGCCGCGCGCCAGCGTCGACGCCGAGACGCGCGGTTGCGCCGGCGCCGGGTACGGCGGCCGTTGTTTCGAGTAATATTCGGCGATCTTGCGCAGGTAATCGTCGGAAAGGTACGTGACCAGGTAGTTCATCGGCGGGTACTTGCGGTGCCCGTCGCGGAAATTGACCAGCTGGTTATAGAGATACTCAGCGGGTTTGCCTGCAAGACGCGGGAAGTAGTCGTTGTCGGTGCCCTGACCACGGTCGCCGTGGCATGCGGCGCACGCGGCGACGCGGGCTTCCATCGAGTTCAGAGGCGGCAGGTTCGCTTGCCCTTTGGCAGCGCTGGCAATGCCTGCGCTGGCAGCCAGAAGTGCAGCCAGCAGCGGGCGCAAGAGGCGTCTAGAAGACACGCGTAACTCCATCGATAATGGGGACCGCATTTGGTAACGCAGGTGGTTTTGGCGAAGGCTTGGCGCGCCTTCCGAATCGCGGCGCCGATTTGCGGCGGCGAAGGTGCTGCAATGCAGCAGGTCATTCTATCACCGAACGGTCATATTGGCCATTTGGCTGGACGTCGCGACGGGCGCCGCGATTCGGTCCTCTGGCCAGTATTGCGACGATTTGCCACACTTTCTACGCATGGGGTGGTGACCGTCCCGAATCGGACCGTGGCCTGTGCGCAGCCGCTTGTCGTTGCGTTCGGCGAGGCTACTTCAGATAAGATTCGGGTCGGCGATACGTTTGACCCTAAGGCGGCTGCCGGTGGCCGTGCGTAGATCAAGAAGGAACGGGTGAATTCATGGAGTTTGATGCTGGTCTCGCATACCACGCGGTAATTGCTGCCTTCGTGCAACCACAGCAGGTTGCCGCCGCAGGCGCCGCGCCACCCGGCAGCGCGCCGGGCGCGTCGGCGCCTGATGCGCGCACTGCATGGTCGGTGCCGCACCGTGCCGCGCGACAGCCCACCGGCGCCGCTGCCGTTGCAGCCCGCGCGACGAGGCTCGACGATCTGCCGCCCGAGATCCTGCGCCAGATCGCGACGTATACGCCATTTGACGATATTGGAAGCCTGTCCACGGTAGCGCGGCATACCTATTATGCATTATGGGACTCGCGACGCAGTTGGCTGTGCTGCGAGCGTGCCGACAATGTCCGGCAACTCGATTCCAGCCGTGCACATCAACTGCTGGACGAAATCGAGTACATCGGCGGCGCACCGGTGCTGCGCGCCGCGCCACTTCAGGCGCTGTGGCCTCGCATACCGGAGTTGCCGCAGCAATATCAGCCGCACGCATATAAGCGGATCTTCGAGATGGCGAACCGGCTGCCGACGCATGTGGCGCTGCCGATACTCGAAGGGGTGATCGGGACATTACCGGGATTGGCGGTGGAGCACCGGCTGCCGTTGTACGACTTCGTTTACGCGGCCGTCGAACGCAGTAACGTCGACCGAGGCCGATTGTGGGCCATGCTCGCATGGTCGCTCGGCTGTCTGCCCGTGGATCCGCAGCATTTCGAGCGCGAATACTCGGTATTCTTGAACAGGCTGCCATCGTTGGACGCGACCGCGCAAGCCCGCTTACTAACGCAACTGGCGTTACTGCTGCGCGGTTTTTGCGACAACGGCGTGCATTCACAGGCCACGCTGGCCGGATACCATCGACTCGTGTATGACTGGGTGCAGCGGCTGCCGCCATCGCTGCAAGGCATGCCGGTTGGCGCGCTGGCCCATGTCATCTGGTTGCTGCCCGAGCCGCAAATGTCCGCGCATTATGCCGATCTGCGGCGCTTGACGCAGGCGTTGCCAGACCTTCAGCTCGGTCACGCGATGCGGCACCTGCCGGCTGCGCTGGCGATGCTGCCGCCGCAACATCATACAGCCGAGTTTGCGTTGCTCGAATCCATGGTGAACCGCATACCGGCCCAGCATCGGGAAGCGGTCGCGCTGGGCTTGCTCGAAGGCAGCATCGGACTAGGGGAAGCGCTATCCAAGCGCGGTTGGCAATTGGCACTACGGCTGCTCGACAATGGTGACGGCATGCAACTGTTCGCGGTGCTCGACGACTTAGCCGAGCGGGAGTTGCTCCCCCTGCTTTCCGGGCAGCAATGGGCGGACGCGGTCGACGAAATTCTCCAATTTTGCGAACGTAACCGGCTTGGCGAGACGGACCGTACCATGTTGCTGGACTTTATCGCGCGGCACGGTACCGACCGCTGAGCGTGCGCGCTACCCGTTGGCGAGACTGCCGCTCGCATGTCGCCAAACCGGATTAGCCAGCGGTGACCGACGTGCGCCATTTCGCGCACTTTCCGCTCGTCGCCTGTGATGCCCAACCCGGTCCTTGCGCAATCGCGGTCATGCCGTCGTCGAAGAAGCACGGCGTGCTCGACCAATAGAGCCAAGCAAGTCGTTGCACGGGTGGTAGTGGAGGCCTAGGCTCTGCTCTTGGATGAAGGCGTCCATGATTTAATGCATCGATCTGCAGGCCTGCCGCGTCGTTATCCGCCGTCGCCGCGCGAGCGGGCGAGTAGATCGACGACTTCGTCATCGCTGGTCTGCGCAAAATCCGCGTAATACTGCCCCACCGCGCCGAATGCATCCAGTTGAGCAAGACACGCGTTATCGTCCGCCCATTGCGCCACGTGCGTCCAGACTTCACGCGGCGCCACGGGTGATGCGGCGACAAGCTTGGCTGCGCCGGCATTGCGCAACGCGAGTAGCGCGACCTTCATTGTGCTTCCCGTGGCCACGCCGTCATCGACGACAATGATCGTGCGGTGCGCGGCTGGCACCGGTGGGGCGCCGCGCCGGTACTGTGCGCGGCGCCGCACCAGTTCCTGCTGCTGACGATGCTGCTCGCCGATGAGATAGTCATCGCCGGGGCGCAGTGCCATAACGATGTCCTCGTTCCAGACCACTTGTGGTGGATCACCCTCGACGATCGAGCCTAGCGCGAGTTCCGGCTGGTGCGGCGCGCCGAGCTTGCGTACCAGCAGCACGTCAAGGCTGCCGCCCAGCGCGCGGGCGACCTCGAATGCCACCGGTACGCCGCCGCGCGGCAAGCCGACGACCAGCGGCGCGCAATCCCGGTAGCGGGTCAGCGCGCCGGCCAGTGCGCTGCCCGCCGCGCGGCGGTTTGGGAAAGGCAAAAGCGTGGACATCGTGTAGGAAAACCGGGGTTTGCATTGTCGTCAGCACGCAGCACGACGTGTGCCCGCGGCACGGGTTGCACATGCCGCGAATAAGGTTGCTAACGCTGGTCACCGGAGCGCGTGCTCAAGCCCGGCGTTTGCGCGGTTGCGGCAACCACGCTGCACGTCGCGCATCACTGTCACTGTTTGCCCATTCCCAGCTCCGCGCCAGTGGGCGGGTCTGCGACCGGGTCCGACCTGAGCCGCTGCTTCATCGCGTTCAGCGCGGCATCCTCATCCGGTTGCAGTGTCACGCTCGCCTGGCCGTCACCGCCATCGACCGGTACCGGCGGATTCTCGACGAGATTCAGATCGCCGCCCTCATTCCAGGGGCCGCGTACGGGTGCTACGCCGGTCGACATCCTGAAATAACTGCTCGCATATTCTGGCACGGGCGGCAACTTGCCCGGCGGGAAATTCGACGTAATCGAATAAAGCGCTTTTTCGAAGGATTTCTGGTGAGAGACCTCACGGGTCATCAAAAAGCCGAGCGTGTCTCGCACGCCGGGGTCGTCGGTGACATTGATCAGCCGCTCATAGATGATCTTGGCCCTGGCCTCAGCGGCGATATTCGAGCGCAGGTCGGCAGTCGGCTCGCCGATCGTATCGATGTATGCAGCGCTCCATGGTACGCCGGCCGAATTTGTCAGCGGTGTGCCGGCGCCGTACAGCAATTGTGTCACGTGGCTGTCATTGCCGGCACCATTGAGTTTGCGATAAAGCTCGGCTTGCTCATCGACCGCCTCGGCCAACTCGCCCTTCGCTCCACGGTTGAGCATTGCGACGATGGACCCGATGATCTCCAGATGACTGAGTTCTTCCGTCGCAATATCGAACAGCATGTCCTTGCGACCGGGATCTTCCTCGCTGATGGCCTGCGTGAAATAACGCATTGCTGCGGCCAATTCGCCTTGTGGGCCACCGAACTGCTCCAGCAACAGGTTGGCCAGGCCGGGGTCCGTGCCATTGACCCGCACGGTGTATTGCAATCGTTTGTTGTGGACGAACATGAAGCCTCCTGTGACGTGAAAGGTGTCGCGGTGCTCGCCAAGGCCGTACGCGTAGCGTCGGCCGCCAATTTGCTTGCGCAACACGCGTTCCTGCCAACGCAGCGCGAAACCGATCTATGGCACTAATATTGCTTTAGCGACGTTGCCCGCGGGTTCCGTAGAAGGCATATGCGAATGTCGGTGTAGCGTCGTCGGTGGCGCGTTCGCGCACTAGCGGTGCTGCTCGTACCGGCGGATATCGTGTACTAAACGTATCGCGGCTAAATGTATCGCGTGTGTCGGCGCGGCTGACCTGTGCTCGCGCAACCCTGCAAATTGACGTGGTTCACCGCCGGGAACGAACCCTGCTGACGGCTAACGGCGGCGCCTGGTAGATGAAGCCGGTGCCTTGTTTCGAGGGCACGGCGGCAGCCGATGCATGGACACTGCACGGCGTTGGCGTAGGGAACCGACTCGACAGGAGAGGACCGTGCAGTACAACACACCCCAAGCCGGGGGGCAGCAGCCCGGCGCGGAAGCGCCCTGGAGTGAAGGATTCAAGGTGCTCGTCACCGCCAAGCCCGGCGTGGACGGCCGTTTTATCGGTATGCTGAAGGTCGTGCGACAGGCCGATCGCCGCGTGATCTTCCCATTTCCGGGCGCTCCCGAGATTGGCCCGTTCGACACGATTGAGCAGGCGCGTGCGGCGGCGCTCGAATACGGTCGCAAGGTCGTGGCCGACGACCGCCGCAACCCAGAGCGGTGACGCCGCAGCGTCGCCGCAAGGGCGTTGCACGGGCCGGCGCCGATGCGTTCAATCCGACGGAGATGTGCAAATTCATGGCGATTTCCAGCGAGCAAACCGCGCAACAAGTCAGACAGGTACTGGACGGCCGCCGACGCGGCGTGCGCATCCTGCTGCCGTTGGCCGGACCGGCCGTGGTGGTGTCGGTCGCCTACACGGACCCGGGCAACTTCGCGACCAATATCCAGGCCGGCGCCGGATACGGCTATCAGTTGCTATGGGTGGTGCTGTTTGCCAGCCTCGTTGCGATGCTCTTCCAAGGCTTGTCAGCGCGGCTCGGGATCGTGACCGGATGCAGTCTGGCTCAGTTGTGCCGGGCGCGTCTGCGCAAGCCGGTGACCTTGTCGATGTGGGTGGCCAGCGAACTCGCAGCGATGGCCACGGATCTGGCCGAGTTCATCGGCGGGGCCATCGGCGTGGCGTTACTGTTTCACATCCCGCTGCTTGCCGCCATGGTGATCGTTGGCGTGCTCACGTACCTGATGCTGATGTTCCAGCGGCACGGTTTTCGGCCGCTGGAATTGGCGATCGGCGCCTTGGTCGGTATCATCGCATTGGCCTACGTCGCGCAGCTGTTCATCGTGCCGATTGATTGGCGCGCGCTCGGGCACGGTGCGCTCCATCCGTCGATACCGGACCATGCGGCCTTGACCATCGCGGTCGGCATCGTCGGCGCGACAGTCATGCCGCATGCACTCTTCCTGCATTCAGGATTGACCGGCGAGCGCGTCGTCGCGCGAAGCGACGCGGATCGTCGCACGCTACTGCGCTACAGCCGGATCGAGGTGCTCGTCGCGCTGAGCGTGGCGGGATTGGTCAACATGGCCATGGTGGTGATGGCCGCCGGCGCATTCCACCCCGACCATGCACACGTCGCCGAGATTGAGCAGGCGTACCGGACGTTGACGCCGTTATTCGGTACCGCGGCCTCGGCGTTGTTCATCGTGTCGTTAATTGCGTCGGGCTTGTCGAGCTCGGTGGTCGGCACGATGGCGGGACAGATGATCATGCAGGGCTTTGTCGGTTTTCGCATTCCCGTCGTCGTACGTCGCTTGGTGACGATGCTGCCTGCGTTCCTAGTGGTCGCCGCCGGTGTCGATGCGACCCGCGCTCTGATCATCAGCCAGGTGGTATTGAGTCTCACGGTGCCGGTGCCGATGATCGCGCTGGTCTGGTTATGTCGTCATCGCGACGTGATGGGTCGCTATCGGCTCGGTCCGTGGCTTGCCGGATTATCGACGGTGGCCACAGTATTGGTGATTGGCCTGAACGTCGCGCTGATCGTCGATACACTGCGCTAGCCACCCGATTGCGTCTCAACAATGCGACGTGAAGACTTGTCGCCGCACGTGCGGCAGGCTCAGTTGGTCTCGTCGCCGTGACCAGCGACAGCGGCGACGTCATGACATCGGAAACCGTGCCGTTCCGCGCAGGGCAGGGGGCAAACTGATTAATGGGGATGGCCAGCGCGGCTCACGAGTCCGTTGCTCGTCGTGCGGCGCGGACATCCGCGCCGTTACGGCTATGCTCGTTCTTGGCGAGCGGGGCGGGACACGGCCTTGGCTTGCTCGTCGATCCAAGCGTGCATCAGCTTGTAGGTGACGGCCAGAATGACCGGCCCGATGAACAGTCCGACGATGCCAAATGCGATCAGTCCACCGACCACGCCGGCCAACACTAACAGCATCGGCAGATCCACGCCGCGCTGGATCAGCGGCGGACGTATGACATTGTCGAGACTAGAAACGACGAACGCCCAAACGAGCATGGCGACTCCGGCGATAGTCGCATCCTGGTAGAACAGCCAGATTGCTGCGCCGATCAACGGCAGCAGCGGACCGATCTGCGCCAGGCACAGGATGAGGGTGATCGCGCATACCATGCCCGCGCCGGGTATCCCGGCGGCGAACAGCCCCAGACCAGCCAGCGCCGATTGCACGGCCGCGGTCACGACGATGCCCAGCGCGACAGCGCGGATGGCCTGGCCGGCCAGACGCACCGCGGCCGTACCGCGCTCGTCAGCAAGGCGATAGGCAAAGCGTCGCACGGCCCCTGCGGCTGTTTCGCCATGCATGTACAACACTCCGCATAGGATGAGCGTCAACAGCAGATGTATGAGTACGCCACCGACCGCGGTTGCGTGCGACACCATCCATTTCGCGCCGGTGTCCGCGTAAGGGGCAACGAATTCCAGCAGGCCGTCGACGCCAGCGTGGGTGAGCCGTTGCCATGCCGAGGTGATGCGCTCGCCGATCAGCGG
Organism: Mycetohabitans sp. B2; assembly: GCF_021733735.1. Classification (NCBI taxonomy): domain Bacteria; kingdom Pseudomonadati; phylum Pseudomonadota; class Betaproteobacteria; order Burkholderiales; family Burkholderiaceae; genus Mycetohabitans; species Mycetohabitans sp. B2. Next base: position 171,606 of record NZ_JAHKSP010000047.1, on the reverse strand, counting down.
CACCTCGTGCAACCAAGCCGGTGGCGGCGCGGGCCGGTAGTCCGGCAGGGCACGGGCGTATTGCAGAATCGTATCAGCGTGAGCCGCGATGGCCACCACCGCGCCATACAGTGGCAACGCGATGACGATCAACAAGGCGGCCAGCATCAACGCAGTAGCCCGGCCGCGTCGTCCGCCGAGCCGCTCCTGCGCGCCGCGCATCAGCGGCCACGTTGCTACGACGATCATCGTGGCCCAGATCAGCGCAGGCAGGAACGGGCTCATGATGTACAGGCTGCCCCCGATCAGCAGCGACAAAATAAAAATGATCAACAAAGCTCGCGCGATGTCTGTTTGCGCTTGCGAATAGTTCATACCGTTGATACCTCCAGCGTGATTGATATGCTGCGCCCGGTATGTTGCGCCCGGTGCGGCGTGCGTAGGGACTGCAACGGATCGAGCCCGGTTCGCGCGTGCATGTTCCGTGCGATGGCGAAAAAACGTGTGCTTATGGCCGGTGTGGCATCACGGTTGCGACAGCCGTGATTTCAACTGGCAATGGAGATAGCCATTAAGCCTTTTCATGCGCGCGACGGTTAACGCGTCCAGGCACATCTGTTTGACCGCGTCCGTGCAGTTCGGCTGCGCGTGCGTGGCGCTGGCCAGCAGCAACGCGGCGGACCAGGTTCCATGACGCATTGCGAGGCCGAGCGGCGCTGATACCGCCTCACCTTCCAGATCTCGACCATGTTGTCGACTCAGATGAATGATGTTGGACTTCAGGCGCACATTCTGCGCTGCAATGGTTGACGCCAGCGAAATTCGCCCGCCAGTGCGCTGTTCGGCCCATCCGCCTCCATGCCTCATTCTTTGCGAGTGGTCGAAGAGACGGGAAACGATCGCCAGCTCGAGTCGAATCGTGTTTTCCGCCCGGCCGGCATCGCGGCGCCGGTTCCGATACCGGGCGAAATCGGTTCCGCGAAGGTTAGCGAGCGAACAGTGCCGCTCGTTCGGTACACTCGCCGAGTGGTGCGAGATGCCGGTGGGCATCGTGGCCCCAATCATGGAGCATAGGCCGTCCGCCATTGCTGAGAAGCATTACCGCCGCTATCCGCTGGCCCTGCTGCGCGCATGGCACGACAAGATTAAAGCGTGGATGTTGGAACAGGCCGGCATTGGCCTCAAGCCGAAGCAAGCCCCACGGGGATTGCAGGACGTCAAATAGCGCTATAATGTATAAACGTCGATGTATATCAATGGAGCGCATATGAACCTGCAGGTAGCAAAATGGGGTAATAGCCTTGCGCTGCGCATTCCCGCCGACTACGTGCGGCGCATTGGCATCAAGGAAGGTGACCATGTGCAGGCGAGCCTTACCATCGATGGCGGCCTCTACCTTCGTGCCGCCAGGTGGGACCGGCAAGCCTTTGGACGTGAACTGGAAAAATCCCGCGCCGCCATGCCGATGACTGAATCCGTCATGGAGGAGTTGCGTCGCGGAGCACGTTACTGATGATGATGTACGTCGATACGAGCGTACTGGTGGCGCTTTGCGTGAATGAGCCCAAAAGTGCCGCTGTCGCGCGGTGGTACGCCGGCTGTAACGAGGAATTGGCTTCCGCTGCCTGGTGCGTGACCGAATTTGCCAGTGCATTGGGCATCAAGCAGCGGACAGCCCAAATCACTGGCGAACAAAGCGCGACCGCGTGGCAGGCATTTGAGCGCCTGTGCGCCAGTGATTTGCAGTTACTGCTGGTAGACCCGCCCACGTTCCACCGGGCGGCCGTGTTGACGCTGGACGCGGCAACCGGCCTGCGCGCTGGCGATGCCCTCCACCTCGCGGCGGCCCTCGATGCCAAAGCCAAGGGCATGGCAACGCTTGACGACGTGCTGGCACGCAATGCTAAGCGGATGAAGATAAAGCCGGTGATGTTTTGACCGCCGCCTGACGGTATCAGGCAAAGCCGCGGGCACAGTTGCGCCCACACCTGCTCCGCCTGACCACCGACAACGGCTGGCGGGCACGGTTTCCACTGTGGTTTCCTGGAACGGGGCTTTGGAAACCGGTGGTACGCTCCGATGAGGTGCGCAATCCAATCATGCAGGCGGCGCGACCTTTCCGATCTTCCGCTGCATCATCGGGTCCCGCCGCGAACTGCGATTGATGAAATCCGGTTACAGATGGTGATACGCACTAGAAGCGAAAAAGGGTTACAGGCAAGAAGCACTGTAACCCTTTGACTTATTTGGTGGCGAATCAGGGACTCGAACCCCGGACCTGCGGATTATGATTCCGTCGCTCTAACCGACTGAGCTAATTCGCCGAAAGAACCCCGGATTATGGGCATGCCTAGACGAATTGTCAACGATTTTCGCGTTTTCCTGTCGTGAGCACGTGAACTGTCCGGGTCCTTAGCACGTAATGTGCCCGGTTTTGAGTGTCGTATGGAGCCACTCGTAGGTCGGGCACATTGGTGACAGAAAACCCGGAAAATGAGATTCGAAGAGGTCTACAGCGACTGGCAGGATAAGCGGCTCATTGGCAGAACACGCGACTCACACAGGCCGAGGCGGCACAGCTCTACACCGGCTGGAACGTGAGGCAATTTCACAGCGGGTACCAACGTGAGCATGGCGGTACGCGCAGCTATACCTAGGCGAAGAACCCGTTGCAGCAAGCGGGCGAGGTCAACCGCGCCAAGGCCCGTGGCAAAGTGATCGCGCGCCACTGCGCGGGATGCTGGTGCACCAGCACGCCAGTGCTCGTGAATGGGTGCCTGGGCAGGAGTGGGACTAGGTGGACACGATGGACGATGCGACCGGTGAGCATCTGTCGATGTTCTTCTGCGACGAGGAGGGCGCGGCCTCCAGCTTCCACTGGGTGGGGCAAACGATTGCCCGCTATGGCTTGTTTTGCGCGCTTTATACCGACCGAGGCAGCCACTATTTCCATACGTCCCAAGCCGGCGAGAAGGTCGATGCGAACACAGGGACGCAATTGGACGAGCGCTGGCGCTACGGGTATCGAGTACATTGGAGCACATTGCGGCCTATTGGCCGCAGGCTCATGGGGGTTCAGAGCGGGCCTTCGGCATGCACCAGCAGCGTTTTGTGCGAACACCACGAGCGCGTCGTGGGCAACGACAACTGCGTGATGTTCGGGTGGCGGCTCAAATTGCAGATCCCAGCCGAGTGCACGGGCTCACTACGGCAAGCGGCGCGTGCGGGTGCCTCGCTACGTGAATGGCGCTCTGAGCCCGCTCATGCGTGGCAGTCCGAGATCGAGGATCAGCAGGTCGAGCGATTGCATCGACAGGGCAACGTCGGCCTCGATCCCCGTCTTGGCGTAATCGACCGCATAGCCCGAATGGCGGAGTGATCGGATCAGGCCATCCGCGAGTATGCTGTCATCATTCGGCAATGAGCATGCGCAGGGGCGTGTTTTAGTGCCGGCGGCGCAAACCTGTCCCCCCTTTCCGGCGTCTCCTTATCGTGCATATTGCAACGACAAGCGGTGTCCGGCGCCATACGCACCGGCCCTGCTTCAAGGGCGCGGCACGCAGCGGGAACAGGCATGCCATTTGCGTAACGGATGCGTGTATTTCGCGCTTGCAAACAACACTGTTTTTTTATACAGTATCTGGAGCCGCGCGTTGGCGCGGGCAGCGGTGTCATCCGGGGATGACCGGAATGGCCACGATGCGAGGCGTGCCGCTTCGGCAACAGACTGCCGCTCATCATAGCAAAGGACGATTCATGGAAGAAAGCAAGAAAGGCTCAACTGGACTGACTGCGGAGAAGAGCAAGGCACTGGCTGCCGCGCTGTCGCAGATCGAGAAGCAGTTCGGCAAGGGGTCGATCATGCGGCTTGGCCATGGCGAGGCAGTCGAAGACATTCAAGTCGTATCGACTGGCTCACTCGGCTTGGACATCGCGCTAGGCGTCGGTGGACTGCCGCGTGGCCGTGTCGTCGAGATCTACGGGCCGGAATCGTCCGGCAAGACGACGCTTACGCTGCAGGTGATCGCTGAGATGCAGAAAATCGGCGGCACCTGCGCGTTCATCGACGCGGAACACGCGCTCGATGTCCAGTACGCGTCCAAGCTGGGTGTCAACGCGTCGGAACTGCTGATTTCTCAGCCTGATACTGGCGAGCAGGCACTGGAAATCGCTGATGCACTCGTGCGCTCGGGGTCGATTGACATGATCGTCATCGACTCAGTGGCCGCGCTCGTGCCGAAGGCCGAAATCGAAGGTGAAATGGGCGATTCACTGCCCGGCCTGCAGGCGCGACTGATGTCGCAGGCACTGCGCAAGCTGACCGGCACGATCAAGCGGACCAATTGCCTGGTCATCTTCATTAACCAGATTCGCATGAAGATCGGTGTGATGTTCGGCAACCCGGAAACTACCACCGGAGGCAATGCGTTGAAGTTTTACGCGTCGGTTCGGCTCGATATCCGTCGGATCGGCTCGATCAAGAAGAACGACGAAGTCATCGGTAACGAAACGCGGGTTAAGGTGGTCAAAAACAAAGTGTCGCCACCGTTCCGCGAGGCGATTTTCGACATCTTGTATGGTGAGGGGATTTCGCGACACGGTGAAATCATCGATCTTGGCGTCCAGGCGAAGATTGTCGAGAAGGCGGGTGCCTGGTATAGCTACAACGGTGAGAAGATCGGCCAGGGCAAGGACAATGCGCGGGAATTCCTGCGCGAAAATCCGGATCTTGCGCGCGAGATCGAAAATCGCGTCCGCGAGTCGCTCGGTGTCGTGGCGATGCCGGCCGGCGCGGTAGCCGCCGAGGGCGGACAAGCGTAACGCGAAGTGCGCGCGAAGTGCCCGCGCCCCGCGCCAAGCCTGAAGGGGCGCGCGTTGAGGTATTTGTCACGCCGGGATTACAGTCGTGCCGAACTGACTGCGAAGCTCAAGCGCGACGCCCAGGAAGGCGACAATATCGAGCCGATTCTCGATGCACTCGAGCGGGACGGCTGGCTGTCTGACAGTCGGTTTGCCGAAAGTGTCGTGCATCGCCGCGCGTCCCGATTCGGCGCGGCCCGGATCGTTGGTGAGTTGAAGCGGCACGCGTTGCATGGCGACCTGTTGGACGACATCGGCAATCAATTACGGGAAACCGAATGGGAACGGGCGAAAGCGGTGTGGCAAAAGAAATTTCAGGGCCACGTCGCGCAGTCGTCGGCCGAGCGTGCCAAGCAGGCGCGTTTCTTGGCCGCCCGCGGCTTTTCCCGCGCGGTGGTTTCGCGACTCGTCAGCGGGATCGACGACGAAGCCGGCGATGAATGACGGTCCGCGTAGACCGCGTCGTGTTACGCGGTATGTTGCGCTTCGCCTATGCGTTCGTGGCGGTGAAGCGCGTTCCGGGGTGGGCGCGCGGATGTCGTCAGGCCGTTGGACCGGTATGCTAAAATCGCTGGGTTTTCCATCCGGCCGTAACCCTTTCCATGCCGCTCCCTCCCTCTGCTCCTCGTCGGGCGCGTCATCGCCGTGCGATTGACGTGCAAGCGTTCGAGCGCGAAGACGGCTTGTGGGACATCGAAGCATGCCTGACCGATTGCAACGTGCGTGACACGCAAATCGCCACCGGTGTTAGGCCGGCCGGGCTACCTATCCAAGAACTTCGGCTGCGGGTGACGATTGATCGTCAGATGAATGTCGTCGATGCGCAGTCGCCGGCGGTGAAATGGGTTTCTTATCCGGGGCATTGCGAAGACGCCAATCCAAGCGATCGCGCATTGATTGGATTGGACCTGCGTCGTGGGCTCTGGCATGCCGTCACTGAGCGTCTTGGTGAGGCGGCGGGCTGTACGCATCTGACCGATTTGCGCGTGCTATCGCCGAGCGCAGCCAGCCAGGCTTGCGTCGGCGAGGTGTCGCAGACAGGCGCGTCAGACACGGACGCAGCCGGCGATGCGATGCCGTTTCAGCTTGATCGCTGCCACGCGTTGAAGCTTGACGGCCCGTGGTCACGCAATTCTATCCGCGCTGGTATGGCCACGCGCCGCGTGAAGTCCGCGCCGCGCCGTGCCGCGTCGTGCGCGAAGCCGCGCCAAGCGCCGCACACAGCGATATTCATTCCAACTCTCAGACTGAAGGGAATCACGCATGAAGATTCACGAGTACCAGGGTAAAGAGATCCTGCGCAAATTCGGGGTCACGGTGCCGCGCGGCAAGCCCGCGTTTTCGGTAGACGAAGCCGTCAAGGTGGCCGAGGAGCTTGGCGGCTCGGTCTGGGTGGTGAAGGCCCAGATCCATGCTGGTGGCCGTGGCAAGGGCGGTGGCGTCAAGGTCGCGAAATCGCTGGATCAGGTGCGTGAGTATTCGAACCAGATCCTCGGCATGCAGCTCAAGACGCACCAGACCGGCCCCGAAGGGCAAAAGGTTAACCGGCTGCTGATCGAAGAAGGCGCGGACATCAAGAAGGAACTGTATGTCGGTCTCGTCGTCGACCGTATCTCGCAAAAGGTTGTGCTGATGGCCTCCAGCGAAGGCGGCATGGACATCGAGGAAGTGGCCGCGAAGACGCCCGAGTTGATCCATAAGGTTGCGGTCGATCCGGCTAAGGGCTTGCAGGACGCTGAAGCAGACGAGATCGCCAAAAAAATCGGCGTGCCGGAGGCATCGCTCGCGCAGGCCCGTGCGAACCTGCATGGACTGTACAAGGCATTCTGGGAAACGGACGCATCGCTGGCCGAAATCAACCCGTTGATCCTGACCGGCGACGGCAAGGTAATCGCGTTGGACGCAAAGTTCAACTTCGATTCGAACGCGCTGTTCCGTCACTCGGAGATCGTTGCCTACCGCGACCTCGACGAAGAGGATCCGGCCGAAATCGAGGCATCGAAGTTTGATCTCGCCTACATCTCCCTTGATGGCAACATCGGCTGTCTGGTCAATGGTGCCGGCTTGGCGATGGCGACGATGGATACGATCAAGTTGTTCGGTGGCGAACCGGCGAACTTCCTCGATGTCGGCGGTGGTGCGACGACCGAGAAAGTGACCGAAGCGTTCAAGCTGATGCTGAAGAACCCGAACCTGAAGGCCATCCTTGTGAACATCTTCGGTGGGATCATGCGTTGCGATGTGATCGCCGAGGGCGTGATCGCGGCATCGAAGGCGGTGCACCTGCAAGTTCCGCTGGTCGTGCGGATGAAGGGTACCAACGAGGACCTCGGCAAGAAGATGCTCGCCGACTCCGGGTTGCCAATTATTTCCGCGGACAGCATGGAAGAAGCCGCGCAGAAGGTCGTCGCCGCAGCCGAAGGCAAGTAAGCCGCCGCGCTCACTTCGAGGATACGCATGGTGTCGTTGCCACCGCGCTTTGCGCGAACTGCGGCGCCGAACGAAAGAGGTCATTACATGTCGATTCTGATCAACAAAGATACGAAGGTCATCACGCAGGGTATTACCGGCAAGACCGGCCAGTTTCATACGCGCGCCTGTCGCGAGTACGCGAATGGTCGCGCTGCCTATGTCGCGGGTGTGAATCCAAAGAAAGCCGGTGAGGACTTTGAGGGCATTCCGATTTTTGGCAGCGTCAAGGAAGCCAAGGCACAGACCGGTGCGACCGTGTCGGTGATTTACGTGCCGCCGGCTGGTGCTGCTGCGGCAATCTGGGAAGCAGTCGAAGCCGACCTGGACCTGGCGATCTGCATCACCGAAGGCATTCCGGTCCGGGACATGATCGAGGTGCGTGACCGGATGCGCCGCGAGAACCGCAAGACGTTGCTGCTCGGGCCGAACTGCCCGGGTGTGATCACGCCCGACGAGTTGAAGATCGGCATCATGCCTGGTCATATCCACAAGAAGGGTCGTATCGGTGTCGTCTCCCGCTCGGGTACGCTGACGTATGAGGCGGTCGCCCAGCTGACCGCCCTTGGCTTGGGTCAATCGTCGGCTGTCGGGATCGGCGGCGACCCGATTAACGGTCTGAAGCACATCGACGTGATGAAGATGTTCAACGACGATCCGGATACGGATGCGGTCATCATGATCGGTGAAATCGGCGGCCCGGACGAGGCGAATGCGTCGTACTGGATCAAGGACAACATGAAGAAGCCGGTCGTGGGCTTCATCGCCGGCGTGACGGCGCCCCCTGGCAAGCGGATGGGTCACGCTGGCGCATTGATCTCGGGCGGTGCCGATACCGCCGAAGCGAAGCTTGAGATCATGGAGTCGTGCGGCATCAAGGTAACGAAGAACCCATCTGAGATGGGTCGCTTGTTGAAGTCGGTGCTGTAAGCGGCGCCGACACGCACGCATTACTACCGGCACAGCCGGCCACCGCGACGCGGTGGCCGGCTGTGTCTTTTTGGCGGCCTGCTGTTGCTGTGGGTTGGCATCAAGCTGATGCAGCCGCAGTCGGATGCGCATGGCAGCGTCAAGGCCGCGGACAAGCTGTGGGCGGCCGTGCGCACCATTATCGTCGCCGATTTCGTGATGAGCTTGGACAACGTGATCGCGATAGCCGGCGCGGCCGATGCGGCTGCATTGGAGCATCGGCTGGGGCTGGTGGTCTTTGGCTTGCTGTTGAGTGTGCCGTTGATCGTATGGGGTAGCACGCTGGTGCTCAAGCTGTTGGATCGTTTCCCGGCGATCGTCCCACTCGGTGCCGCGTTGCTCGGCTGGATCGCCGGCGGCCTGGTCATCGGTGATCCCCTTGTGGCGAGGTTGTTTGGCAACGGTATGCAAGCGTATCACTACGTCGCCAGCGTCGTCGGTGCGCTGACCGTGATCGGGACCGGCGGGTGGCTGAAACGCCGTAGCCGGCATGGCACGGCGGTGCGTGCTCGCTGACGCGCGGACACGGGACGCGGCAGCCAACGCGGCCCGGCACTCCATCACGACGCTGCCGGTGTCGTTCATGGGCGTAGCTCCAATGGCAACCGCGCAACGCTGACACTTGTCCACGGCATGACGATGCTCGCAGGTCCGGTGCACCGGTACCGGCCCTTCGATGCCACCATGCCCAGCATACCGATGGCGGCACTGCGATGTCGCCACGCCCAGCGTGCCGATGCGCCGCGACATGCGAACCTGGATGCGGCTCACGCACGGCACTCCGGCGGCGCAAAACGGGCCGGCAGCGTCGGGCTTGGGTCGGGCACTGGCCCGGGAATCGGAAGCGACGAAGTGGTCTTGCCTGCGGCGAAGCATTCCCAGGTCAGTGTGCCTGTGCCGCTGCGGTTGCTGCTAATGGATACTTGGGCATGGGATGCGTCCAGATCGTCGGATGTCGACGGCATCAGCACGAGCGTGTTTTCGCCGGATGGGGCGACTAGGGAGGTATAGTGGATCGTGATGGCCCCCGTTTTGTCGTCGATGTCGATCGATTCCACGTTACGCGTCGCCGGCGGTCGTGCATAGCCGCTGCCAAGCCGTTGCGCGCCCGCCACGGCATTTTCTGCCACGGCCAGCCGCGCTGGCGCGGCCAACGACAGGCCCTCGCCAACCCGGCTGCGAGTCAGATAGTCGCGGTAGGCTGGGAGCGCAAATGACGCGACGACGCCAACGATCGCCAGTACGATCATGAGCTCCACTAGCGTGAATGCCGCGCATGACGGTGTTGGTCCCCGTACCGCGGGGCGGTCAGAATCGTCGGGCTTCTGGCGGGTCGATGCAGTCATCGGTGCGCTCCTTACTAGGGGCCGCTTCGGGAATCGAACGCGGTCCGATAAATTGTGCGCAACAGGATGAGCCAGCTGTAGTCAGCTAAATAGCCAATGCATCGCCACAGCGGTGCGGAATTTTTGTATAGTGCGCCGGTTTCCTCGAGTCCAACCTGCCATGCCCGTATCGTTGTCGCGATTGCTCACGTTTGGCTTTCTTATCCTGGCCTGGATCCTGCCGTACGCGGTCACGTTACATACGTATCCGATCCCGACCTTCTACGCTGAGTACTCGGCGCTCGCGTTGTACTTGCTGGTCGGGGCATCGATTTTCGCGTGGGTGTTTGCGTCCGGTGAGCGCGCGGCGATCGATGCGCCGCGGGTGGCGCTCGTGCCGCTGCTGTTCGGCGCGTTGTTGTTCGCGCAGCCGTTCATCATCGATACCGTTCAGCCATCGATGAACCTGCTCGGCGGCGGGTTCCTGCTCGCCGCGTTGATGGCGACGCAGACGGGGTACTGGATCAGTTGCCTCGGTTCGATGCAACGCGCGTTCAATGTGATAGCGTACGCGCTGCTGGCAGGTGGCGTATTCGCAGTGTTTTGTCAATTCGTCCAACTATTTCATTTGGAAAACCGCGTGGCGCCTTTCGTGGTCAGCTACCACGTGCAGATAGGGCGGCGGCCGTTCGGCAACATGGCGCAGGCGAACCATTTGGCGACGTACATCGCGTTTGCGCTGGCCGCGGCGCTATATCTGGTTCAGCAGCGACGGTTACGCTACCCGGTATGGATCGTGTTGTCGGTGGTCTATACAGCCGGTCAGGCATTGACGGTTTCGCGCGGCCCCTGGTTGCAAACCGGTGTCATCGTGCTAGCGGGGGCATGGATGGCGTTTGAAGCGCGTCGCAGTCGCGTCTCTTCTTATGGTGAACGCCACGACACCTGGCGTTCGCTGCGCGACTGGATGACACCGGTGTTGCTGCTGGTCATTTTCATCGCCGTCAATCTCGCGACGCGCTGGGCCAATGCGTCTTTCAATCTGAATTTGGGTCAGTCCGCCGCCGAACGGTTCCAGGATGCTGGCCAGATTGCGCCGCGATTGGCGCTCTGGAAATACGGGCTCGCGATGTTCGACATGCACCCGTGGTTCGGCGTTGGCTGGGGCGAATTTCCGCGCATTCAATACGAACTCGTCGACAAGCTCGGCAGCGTTGAGATCGCGAACAATTCCCATAACATCGTGATCGACCTGCTGGCTAAGACCGGTGCACTCGGACTGGCGATCGCCGTAGTGGGGCTGCTGCTGTGGTTCGTGCGCGTTCTGCGCGGTGGTGAGCGGATCGAACGGGTATTCGGCGTTGCGCTGATCGGCATCCTGTTGATGCACGCGCTGGTCGAGTATCCGCAGCAGTACATGTTCTTCCTGCTGCCGGCGTGGTTCGTGATTGGACTGCTGGAAACCTCGCCGCTGCGGGCGGCGCCCGCCGCCGCCCGGGGAGGGCAGGGCGCGCTGGTATTGGCCGGTCTCGTCGCGTTGTACCCGATCCAGCGCGACTATGCGCGCTCGGAAGTGCTGTATTACGGCTCGAATCCCTATGAGCAATACCGGGCCGATCCGGCGGTGCTATTTTCCGCATGGGGCGAATATGGTTTCGCGACATTGTTGCCATTGGATAAGACCGACCTCGACAAGAAGCTGGCGATGCACCGTCAGGCGATGGCTCTGTTGCCTGGAGAAACCGTGGTGCGGCGGTATGCGGTGCTGCAGGCGATCGCTGGCGACACCGATGGCGCGCTGCAGACCATGCGTCGGCTGAAGGTGTTTGCAGACATGTTGAAGGATTGGCCGGCGCAGCTTGCCGCAGTGTATCGTGCGTGTGACGATGCAGGCAGTGTGCTTGCGCCATTCAAGCAGGCGCTTGTCGCCCGCTATGGGATCATGCCGGCGGCGCCGCCGGAGGACGGCGAAGACAGTGGGGAATGATCGGTATGGCCGGTCCCGCCTTAGCGCGGGACCCGTTTGATGGGATTCGCCGTCCCAGCTGTGCCTATTCTCCCGCCACCCAACTCCCGGACTTGCCGCCGTGCTTCTCGAGCAGCTTCACGTCGGTGATCGTCATGCCGCGATCCACGGCCTTGCACATGTCGTAGACGGTCAGCAGGCCGATCTGCGCTGCCGTGAGCGCTTCCATTTCGACGCCGGTGCGGCTGATCGTCTCGACGCGGACGGTGCAGTGCACGGCCGCTGGCGTTTCGTCTAGGGTGAAGTCGACGCTCACGCGGGTCAGCGCGAGCGGGTGGCACAGCGGAATCAAGTCGGATGTGCGCTTGGCGCCTTGAATCGCCGCGATACGCGCGACGCCGAGCACGTCGCCCTTGGTGGCGCGGCCTTCGCGGATGAGCGTCAGTGTTTCCGCGCGCATCGTGATTGCGCCACGCGCAATCGCGACACGGCGGGTTGCATCCTTGTCGCCGACGTTGACCATCTGCGCCTGGCCGGATGCATCGAAATGGGTAAGTTCTGACATGATAGTGACGGCACGGTATCGTTGCTGGACAGCGGCGGTATGCGGCTTGCGGCGGCTCGCCGATCCACAGAAGGCTGGTCCGGTTCGCGGCGCCTCGGCGTGCAATAGCGATTCACCGAGGCCCGCAGGCATCCCGGTATCATAACAGTGGCACGCGCGCGCACGAGCACCGCGGCGCCCGGGCCTACGTGGATTCATGGTGGTGCGGTGGCCGAACGGGTGCTGCCATTTCGCAGCCGTGTGCCAGAACGTCCTGACCAAGTCATGCAGATCAAACGTCTTATTGCGTTGTCCGTCATCTTTGCGCTGGTTTGGCCGCGGCTGCCGAGCGCTCAGCCATCTGGCGTGCCCGACACCGTGCGGGCCGGCGTGCGGGTGTCCACCGGCACGCCGGCCAATCCAGTGGTCAGCGCAGCGGACCGTGATGCTGGGCAATATGATTCGCGCTATTGCGATTCGCTAAGCGACGTCTTCGGCGTGTATCGCGGCAATGCGGGCGGCGTCGAGCGCCCAGGTACGTCGAGGTTCACAGGTACGTCCTATGGGCCGCACGTGCACTCGCTGCCCAGCCTTGGCGATGGCTCAGGCGGTTCGTTGTCGCCGCAGGCTGAGCGCAAGCTTGGCGAGCGGGTGATGCGCAAGGTGCGGCATGACCCCGACTACCTGGGCGACTGGCTGGTGCGGGACTATTTGAACTCAGTCGCTTCACGGCTCGCGGCCGCGGCCCGCGAGCGCTACATCGGTGGCTACGTGCCGGATTTCGACCTGTTCTCGGTGCGTGACACGCAGATCAATGCGTTCTCGATGCCGGGTGGCTTCATCGGGATGAACACGGGCTTGATCGTCGCGACACGTACCGAATCGGAGCTGGCGTCAGTAGTCGGCCACGAGATGGGCCACGTGCTGCAACGGCATATCGCGCGGATGATCATGATCAGCGAGCGCAACAGCTATGCGGCGATCGCCGGCATGTTGTTTGGTGTGCTTGCTGGCGTGCTGGCCCACAGCGCGGATCTGGGCTCGGCGGTGGCGATCGGCGGACAGGCGTTCGCCGTTGACAATCAGTTGCGGTTTTCGCGCACCGCCGAGCGCGAGGCGGATCGCGTCGGCTTCATGATGCTGGAAGGCGCGGGCTTCGACCCGTATGGAATGCCATCGTTCTTCGAGCGCATGGAGCGTGGCACGGTCGCAGATGTCGGCGTGCCGCCCTACGCGCGAACGCACCCGCTGACCGGGGAGCGGATCGCCGACATGGCGGACCGGGCTCGCCATGCAGCGTATCGCCAGCCGCGGCAGTCGCCGGAGTACGTATTTGTGCAGGCGCGCGCGCGGGTGCTGCAAAACAAGTCGGCAAGCGAGCTTGCGGATATCGAGCAGCGCCTGCGGGCGCAGATCGATGGCCAGAGCGCGCCGAGTGTGGCGGCGAACTGGTATGGCATCGCGCTGGCGCAAATGCTGCAGGCCCACTATGCGTCCGCGCAGGCTTCGTTGCGCCGTGCGCGAGCGGCATTCGACGCAGTGCAATCGGCGCAGCCGGATGGCATGTCGTCCACGGTCAGCCTGGACGTACTGGACTCGGAAATCGCCCGCCGCGCTGGACGGCTGGACGATGCGCTGCGCGACGCCGAACGGGCGCGGCGCCGCAGTCCGGCTTCGCACGCGGCGATCGACGCGTATTTGCAGGCGATGATCGCCGCGCGCCGGTACGCCGACGCTCAGGCGTTGGCACGGGCGCAGGCGGCCGCGGAGCCGCAGTACAGCGAATGGTGGCGCTATTTGGCGCAAGCCAGCGCCGCGCTGGGTGACACGGTCCAGCAGCGCCGCGCGCAAGCAGAGACGCTGGCGCTCGACGGCGCGTGGCCATCGGCGATCCGCCAACTCAGGCAGGCGCGCGATACGCGGGGTGCGTCATACTACGACATGTCGACGATCACCGCGCGGCTGCGGCAATTCGAGGAGTGCTATCGGGAAGAGCGGGACGACGACAAGCTTCGCGGGTAGCGAGTCGGCAGGCGGGCGTCCTGCCGCACGCTCACGCTATGGGGTCGGCAGGGCGCGTTGTTGCGACCGCGGCGGCGGGGCTGGGCTCGAAATGAAAACGCGCCGGTACATCGACGCGGTCGATGGGCTGGATTCGCAACGGCACATGTGGGCGCCAGACGAACGTATGCGGCTGCCCGTCCTCATCGAAATCGATGTGCTCGGAGAAGAGCGCCAGGTCATGATCGTGTAGCACTGCGACCCGGGCCGGTGCGCCATCATCGATGAACAATACGCCGCCGGCATCGTCGAGGTAACACGCGCAAGGCACGAACGGTGCCCCGGTATGGTCGCGCAGCGTCAGCACGTCGCCGTGCAACGCTTTAGACAAATCCTCGTTCTTGGACATCCTAACGACATAAGGCGTGTACGCCAGTTCGACGTAGACTCGCTGTGGCCCATTCTGGAAGTACCACTGACCATCTTTGTCGCTCTGGTAGTTGCGATTGATGAAGCCGAGCAGCGCCGAGTGCCGGATCGGCGTGCCTGGTTCGCCGTTCGCCTGCGCCGCTTCATCGCGCATGCGCCAGTTGCCGCGCCTGTCCAGCAGCAGCCAGCCGGTGCAGTGCGGGACATCGGGCCATTTAGCTAGTGCTTTCTTGACGATTTCATCCATCGCGAGTCACCGAGCGTAGGGGTGGAAATAGTCGAGCACGCGCCGTGCCAGCCACTCGATGCGTCCTGGGAATGGCCCCGTCATGAAACCGACATGGCCGCCGTATTCCGGTTGCTCCAGTTCGACGGCCGCCGACACGTCGCGTGCTGCTGGTAGCGCATGCGCGGGCAGAAATGGGTCGTTGCGTGCGTTGAGCAGCAGCGTTGGCACCGTGATCTCGCGCAGCAGCGGCTTAGACGCTGCACGCTTCCAGTAGTCGTCCACGTCGCGAAAGCCGTGCAGCGGCGCGGTGACGATGTCGTCGAACGCCCGGAAGTTGCGCGCCTGCAGCGTGGCGGTGATGTCGAATAGGCCGGGATATTGTTGCGCCTTGATGATAGCCTTGCGCTTGAGCGTGCGCAGGAAATTACGTGTGTACAGTAGGTTGAAGCCACTGGACAGCGCGACACCGCCTACGCTCGGGTCCAGCGGCGCGCTGATGGCAGCCGCGGCATCGACCCGTCTGCCAGCGTCCTCACGCCGTTCGCCGAGCCAGCGCAGCAGCACGTTGCCGCCCAGCGACACGCCGGTAACGAGTAGCGGGCCCGCGTGCACGTCGCGCAAGCGGCGCAGAATCCAGTCCATTTCGGCGCTGTCGCCCAGATGGTAGAAACGCGGCGCCAGATTGATCGGGCCGCTGCAGCTGCGAAAATGCGGGACCACGCCGCGCCAGCCTTGCAGTGCGACGGCCGCCATCAACGTGCGCGCGTAATGGCTGTCGGAACTGCCCTCTAAGCCATGGAACAGCACGACGAGCGGCGCATTTTGCGCCTGCCCGGCGGTATCGAGCCAATCCAACTCGATGAAATCGCCATCTGGCGTGGTCCATCGCTCGCGCCGGTAGGCGACTCGTGGCGCGCGCGCGAGCAGCGCCGGCACGATCGTCTGGATATGGGCATTCGGTAGCCAGCGGGGCGGCCGGTAGATCAAATCGAGGTGGGCCGCTCTCGACGAGCGCTCAGTGTAGCGAACCCTGTCCATGGCGCATCTTCGCGGCGAACTGGCCGGCAGCCTTGTCTGGCATCGGGCTCGCGTGGATATGGGCGATTCGCCATTCACCGCGCTCGTGCACGAGCACATAGGTCGAGAACACCATCGTCGCGGGCTCGGTCTGGTCGGCCGGACGGTGTGCCTCGGCGATTGCGTAGACCACGGTGCTCAGGCTGTCGTGGACGCGGATGTCGACCGGCTCGATCGTCACGCGGGCCGCCTCAAACTGCTTCGCCAGCCCGTCGCGGATTTCGCCAAGGCCATGCATATGCGCGCCGTCCGCGCAGATGCAGCTGGCGAATTCCTCGTCGATCCACAGGCTCATCGCATGATCCAGGTTCGCGTCGGCAATAGCTTGATAGTACGCGTTGAGCGCGTCGGCGGCGGCGTCGAAAAGGCGGGCGAAACGTGGCATGGCGCGTCGATGGGTTCGGTCCTGGCGGGGCGCTCGTTTTGCGCGGCAAGTGCGGCGCGCCCCGGCACAGTTCAGCGGTTGGCGATCAGCATCCCGCGCAGGTCGCCGAATACCTGTTCGGCGGACAACTCGCGCAGGCAATTCAGATGACCGAGCGGGCACTCGCGCGCGAAGCACGGGCTGCACTCGAGATGCAGCCATTGTACCTTCGCCAGCTCGGACAGGGGCGGGGTATGTCGCGGGTCGGTCGATCCATAGAGCGCGACGAGCGGTCGGCGCAATGCGGAGGCCACATGCATCAAGCCGGAATCGTTGGTCACCACCGCGCTCGCACGCGTGATCAGGGCACAGGCTTCGCCGAGCGACGTCTGGCCGCACAGGTTGCGCACGTTTGGTGCGCGGTCCGCGATGGCCTGAGCGACCGCGCTGTCCTTGGGCGAGCCCAGTGCGACGATCTGCGTGTACGGAAATGACTGGCCGATCATCCGGGCCAGTGCCGCGAAGTGCTCCGGCGGCCAGCGCTTGGCCGGCCCGTATTCGGCACCGGGGCAGAACGCGATCAGTGGCACCCGCGTGTCGAGATTGAACCGGTGCGACACGCGCACCGGCTCGTTCAAGTCGATCTCCAGTCGCGGCGGCGGCAAGTCGGCCGGCAGCTTGGCGCCCGGTGCGTAGGCGAGCGCCGCGTAATGCGCCACCATCGGCGCTCGCTCACCTCGCGGCGGATTCGGATGCCGCACGTTCAGCAGCATATAGCGGCTCTCGCCGGTATAGCCGATGCGCAGCGGGATGCCGGCAAGCCACGGAACCAGTGCTGATTTCAGCGAGTTTGGTAACACGTAGGCTGCGTCATAGCCGGCGTCACGCAGGTCGCTGGCCAATTGCCAGCGCTGCCATAGCTGCAGCTTGCCATGCCCGAGGTCAGTCGAATGGATCTCGCGGATCTCTGGCATCCGCGCGAGCACCGGCGCCACCCACGCGGGCGCGACGGCATCGAGGACGATCCGCGGGTGCAGTCGCTTGATCAGCGCGAACAATGGCTGAGCCATCAACGCGTCGCCAATCCAATTGGGCGCGATTATGAGCGCACGGCGCATCGAGTCAGAAATTCCAGTCAAAAAGCGCTTCGGCCGGCGCTTGCCTGGGGCGCCGGAAGCGGGTCAATTGCGGGGGAGGCAACACGGAGACACTGCGCGCGAAGGCCGTCGCACCGTGGTGCGACAGCTTTCACGACCAGCCTGCGCCGGTGCGTGGCGCTGGGCTCAATGGCCCTTGAGCACCTCGCCGTCGCGCAGTTTATAGCGCGTGCCGCAGTAAGGGCAGCGCGCCTCGCCGTGCGTGACGTCGATGAAAACACGCGGATGCGCGCTCCAGCGGGGCATCGCCGGGTTCGGGCAATAGGCGGGGATGTCCTTCGCGCTGAGTTCGATCAGCGGCATTTCCTTCAATTCGCTCATAGGGTCGATCTTGGGTTCGAAAGAGGCAGGCTCAGACCTGGGTCAGCCAGTGCGCGTACTGTTTGTTTTTTCCCGACACGATATCGAAGAACGCGCACTGGAGCTTTTCGGTGACCGGTCCGCGGTGACCGGCGCCGATCGTGCGGTTGTCCAGTTCGCGGATCGGTGTGACTTCGGCCGCGGTTCCGGTAAAGAACGCCTCGTCCGCCGTGTACACCTCGTCCCGTGTGATGCGCTTCTCGATGACTTCGATGCCGAAGTCTTTCGCCAGCGTGATGATCGTGTCGCGCGTGATGCCGTCCAGGCACGACGACAAGTCCGGCGTATACAGCTTGCCGTGGTTGACGAGGAAGAAGTTCTCGCCGGAGCCCTCGGACACGTAGCCGTCCACATCCAGCAGCAGCGCCTCGTCGTAGCCGTCGGCGGCTGCCTCCTGGTTGGCGAGGATCGAGTTCACGTACCAGCCCGACGCCTTGGCGCGCACCATCGACACGTTGACGTGGTGGCGCGTGAACGACGAGGTCTTCACGCGAATGCCGTTGGACAGCCCTTCGTCGCCGAGGTAGGCCCCCCATGGCCATGCCGCGATCGCGACATGGATCGTGTTGCCTTTCGCCGACACGCCGAGCTTCTCGGAGCCGACCCAGATGATCGGGCGCAGGTAGCACGATTGGAGCTGGTTTTCCCGCACGACGTCGCGCTGCGCGGCGATGATCGTTTCCTGGTCGAACGGCACGTCCATCTGGAAGATCTTTGCCGAGTTGAACAGGCGCCTCGTATGCTCCTTCAACCGGAAGATCGCGGGGCCTGCGCTAGTCTGATACGCACGCACCCCTTCGAATACGCCCATTCCATAGTGCAGCGTGTGCGTCAGCACATGGATCTTCGCGTCGCGCCAGTCGATCAGCTTGCCGTCCATCCAAATCTTGCCATCGCGGTCGGCCATTGACATAGGGATTGTCCTCGCAGTGTCTGTCGTTGGCCGTCCGCACGGAACGCGCAACGGCTCAGCCAAAGGACGTTATTTTAGCGCCAATTTGAGTCCCGACGCGCATACGGCGTACCGCTTGCCGTGACCTGCCACTGTTTCTCGTGGCGTGCCGTGCCGTGGCCCGCCGGCGTCCAACAAAGCGGTTAGCGGATCGTCAATGGGTGGTGGATGCGTGGCCGGGCCAGTCTTATAATCCGTGTGCTTACCTAGAGGGAGTCGCCGCTGCAATCGCCGATCGCCAGCCCGCTCCACTCAATTCATCGTTGCTGCCATGTTCCAGCGTTTGTCCGATGTCGACCGCCGCGCCTTTGTCGAGGGCGTGCGCACCTGTGCGCCGACCTTTGCCGCAATGTTCTCCTGGGGGCTGGTGACCGGCATCGCGATGAGCAAGTCGGTGCTGACCGTGCCGCAGTCGCTCGGGATGTCGCTGCTCGTGTATGCCGGCTCCTCGCAACTGGCCGTGTTGCCGCTGCTCGCGGCGAAGCTGCCGATGTGGACTGTGCTGCTGACCGCGGCGATGATCAATACGCGGTTTATCGTGTTCAGTGCCGGCCTGGCGCCCCATTTTTCGTACCTGTCAATGCCGCGCCGTCTGTGGCTAGGCTATTTCAACGGCGACGTGATCTACCTGCTGTTCCAGGCGCGCGGCTTCAAGTCCGGGTATGAGCCTGGTAAGGAGGCGTTTTTTTGGGGCATGGCGGCGTCAAGCTGGATCATGTGGCAGGCGTCCTCGATCATCGGCATTCTGCTCGCTAGCCTTTTTCCAGACGACTGGGGCTTGAGCCTGGCGGGTACGCTCGCGTTGATCCCGATCATGGTGTCGGCGATTGTCGGCCGCTCGACGCTGGTGGCCGTCGTCATCGCGGCGATCGTCGCACTCGTTAGCATTGACATGCCATACCGCCTGTCGCTGCCGCTGGCGATCCTGGCCGCGCTGCTCGCGGGACTCGCCAGTGACACCTATGCGCGCAACAGGTCGGCGAGCGCATTGCGGCGCGCTGGACAGGGCGGCAGGGTGTCGCAATGAACTCGACCGAGATTTGGCTCACGATTGTCGGCATGATGATCGTCACCGGCGTGACCCGCGCCGCTTTCCTGCTGGGCGGCGAGCGCACCGTGTTGCCAGAGCGCGTGCTGCGCGCATTGCGTTATGCACCTGCAGCGGCGCTGATTGCGGTGGTCGTGCCGGATGTCGCCATGACGCCGCGAGGGCTAGCGTTCGCGCTCGACAACCATGCATTGTATGGCACGGTTGCCGGCACGCTGTGGTTTCTGTGGCGCCGGAGCATGGTCCAGACGATTGTCGTCGGGATGTTGGTGTTCACGGCGCTGCGGTTAGGGTGGTCTTGATCGGTCCCCGTTCCCACTCGGGCCGGGCGGGTGGTACTCCGTTGATGGCACCGCCGGCGATTAATGAGCGCCTATCTGAACGCCTATCCCGCGCTGAACATCTATCCTGTGCGCGCTCCGGGTCAGTCCAGGGCTGAACCGGCATGCCACGATTCCGTGCCGGTGATCCAGTACTTTTTGGCAGCCCTGCCGCAACTTCTGATACTTCGATCGCTCCATCCGATGCGCTAGAATGACATGTTCCCGGCGAGCTGCACGGGCCGGGCCGTCCGCTTGCCCGGTGGTTCACCGGATGCGCATCACGCGACGGCGGCGTGCGCGTCACCTCGTCCGCGCCGCGGCTTTACCCTTTCCTCAACTTTGTCAAGCCAACCTCATGACTCAAGTTCTGCGTTTGACCGACCTCATCGCGGACGGAAAGCTCCGCGGCCAGCGCGTGTTCATCCGTGCCGACCTGAATGTGCCACAAGACGATGCCGGCAACATCACCGAGGACACCCGCATCCGCGCGTCGGTCCCGGCGATCCGCCAGGCGCTTGATGCCGGCGCGGCGGTGATGGTGACCTCGCACCTGGGCCGCCCCACCGAAGGGCAGTTTAAGCCGCAAGACTCTCTCGCACCCGTGGCTAAGCGCCTGGGCCAGTTGCTCGGCCGCGACGTGCCGCTGGTGGCCAACTGGGTCGAGCATGGTGTAAACGTGGCGCCCGGCGATGTCGTGTTGCTCGAGAATTGCCGCGTCAACCCGGGCGAGAAGAAGAATTCGGACGAGCTTGCGCAAAAGATGGCCGCGCTGTGCGACGTCTACGTCAATGACGCGTTCGGCACCGCGCACCGCGCGGAGGCGACCACGCACGGGATCGCGAAGTACGCGAAGATCGCGTGCGCCGGTCCGCTGCTCGCGGCGGAACTCGATGCGTTGGGCAAAGCGCTCGGCCACCCGAAACGTCCGCTCGTGGCGATCGTGGCGGGCTCGAAGGTGTCGACGAAGCTGACAATCTTGGAGTCGCTTGCCCAGAAGGTCGACCAACTGATCGTGGGCGGCGGCATCGCAAACACGTTCATGCTAGCCGCCGGGTTGCCGATCGGCAAATCGCTGGCCGAAGCGGATCTGGTCGGCCAGAGCAAGGCGATCATCGACGCGACGAACGCGCGCGGAGCGTCGGTGCCGATTCCGACCGACGTGGTGACCGCGAAAGAGTTTGCGCCGGGCGCCCAGGCGCAGACCAAGGCGGCAAGCGAGGTGGCTGACGACGACATGATCCTGGACATCGGTGCGCAGACCGCGGCCGCGCTGGCCGCGCAACTGGAAAAGGCCGGCACGATCGTGTGGAACGGGCCTGTCGGGGTGTTCGAGTTCGATCAGTTCGGCAACGGCACGAAGACGCTCGCGCAGGCCATCGCGCAGTCGGAGGCGTTCTCCATCGCAGGCGGCGGCGATACGCTCGCGGCGATTGCGAAGTACGGTATTCATGACAAGGTCAGTTATATCTCGACCGGCGGGGGGGCCTTCCTCGAGTTCCTCGAGGGCAAGACGCTGCCCGCGGTCCAGGTGCTGCAAAGCCGTGCGCAAGCCGGCAACGCCGACACATAAACGGGTTGCGGCGCGCGACCTTGTGCCACTTACCGCCGACGCCGCAACATGGCGGCGCGGCTGTCCTGGCCCGGCCAGCCGCGCGTTGCGGCGTGGCGTCGGTGTCGCATCCGCTCCGGGCCATCGCCTCTGCGGCAGCGCTTTATGCAGCGCTTTAACTCAGTCAAGGAGACTCATGCATCGCGCTACCAAGATTGTCGCCACCATCGGACCCGCGTCCAGTTCGCCAGACATCCTGTCGCGGATGATCGCGGCGGGGCTGGATGTTGTGCGGCTGAATTTCTCGCACGGCACCGCCGACGATCATCGCCAGCGTGCTGAGTTCGTGCGGGAGGCTGCGCGGCAGGCGGGCCGTGAAGTGGCGATCATGGCGGACCTGCAAGGTCCGAAGATCCGCGTCGGCAAGTTCGAGAACGGCCGCGTGACGCTCGTGCCGGGCGCGCCGTTCGTGCTGGACGCCGCGTGCGAACTGGGCAACGACGAGCGCGTCGGCCTGGACTACAAGGACCTGCCACGCGATCTGAAGGCCGGTGATATCTTGCTGCTCAACGATGGCCTGATCGTGTTGAGCGTGCAGCGGGTGATCGGCGGGGAGATCCACACGAGCGTGAAGGTCGGCGGCGAATTGTCGAACAATAAAGGGATTAACCGGCAGGGCGGCGGTCTGTCCGCCCCCGCACTGACGGCGAAGGACATGGAGGATATCCGTACGGCTATGGCGCTCGGCGCGGATCTGGTTGCCGTGTCGTTCCCGAAAAATGCGACGGACATGGAGATGGCGCGGCAGCTCGCGAACATCGCCGGCGCGCCGTACGGTCACAAGCCGAAGATGATCGCTAAAATCGAGCGTGCCGAGGCGATCCCGGCATTGCAGGAGATCCTCGATGCATCGGACGGCATCATGGTGGCGCGCGGCGATTTGGCGGTGGAGGTCGGTAATGCGGCGGTGCCGGCGCTGCAAAAGCGCATGATCCGGATGGCGCGGGAGGCGAACAAGACCGTGATCACCGCCACGCAGATGATGGAGTCGATGATCCAGAACCCGGTGCCGACGCGGGCGGAAGTCTCGGACGTGGCCAACGCGGTGCTGGACGGCACCGATGCGGTGATGTTGTCCGCGGAGACCGCGGCCGGCCGGCATCCGGTCGAGACCATCGAGACGATGGCGGCTATCTGCGTGGAGGCGGAAAAGTCCGAGCACGTCGAGTTGGACAAGGATTTCCTGGATCGCACGTTCACCCGCATCGACCAGTCGATCGCGATGGGAGCGCTGTTCACTGCGTTCCACCTCGGCGCCAAGGCGATTATTGCGCTGACCGAGTCGGGCGCGACCGCGTTATGGATGAGTCGGCATTGGCTGCATGTGCCGATTTATGCGTTGACGCCGCGCGTGGCCAGCGAGCGGATGATGGCGCTGTACCGCAATGTGGTGCCGCTGCATCTGGAATCGAGCCTGGACCGCGATACGGCGCTACAGCAGGCGCTCGAGGTGCTGGTAAAGAACGGCTACGCGGTGCGCGGCGACATGGTTGTGTTGACCGTGGGCGAGCCGATGGGACAGGCGGGTGGGACCAATACGCTGAAGATCGTCAAGGTGGGCGACATCGTCTGAGGTTTTCGCCGCTGGGCGCGTCCCAGTCAACGTACAATAATGGCCGATGACCGACGCGACAGCGCCCGATCGAGGCAGCGCGCGGCGCACGGCACAATATGGATGCGCGCGGCCCACGGTAGCGCGGCCAATGCCGGGAAGAATTCTCATTGAAGGAGTGAAACATGCCTCTCGTATCGATGCGTCAACTGTTGGATCACGCGGCTGAAAACGGCTACGGATTGCCGGCGTTCAACGTCAACAATCTCGAGCAGGTGCAGGCGATCATGGCGGCCGCGCACGAGGCGAATGCGCCGGTGATCATGCAGGCGTCGGCGGGTGCGCGCAAATATGCGGGTGAAGCGTTCCTGCGTCATCTGATCGAGGCGGCGGTCGAGTCTTATCCGCATCTGCCGATCGTGATGCACCAGGACCACGGGCAATCGCCGGCGGTTTGCATGGCGGCGATTCGCAGTGGCTTTACCAGCGTGATGATGGACGGCTCGCTGCAGGCCGACGGCAAGACGGTCGCTAGTTACGAGTACAACGTCGAGGTGTCGCGACAAGTGGTCGAGTTCTCGCATGCGATCGGCGTAACGGTCGAGGCCGAGCTCGGCGTGCTCGGTTCGCTCGAGACGATGAAGGGCGACAAGGAGGACGGTCACGGTGCGGAAGGGACGATGACGCGCGAGCAACTGCTCACCGACGTCGAGCAGGCGGCCGACTTCGTACGCGCGACGCAGTGCGATGCGCTGGCCATCGCGATCGGTACGTCCCATGGCGCTTACAAGTTCACGAAGAAGCCGACCGGCGACATTCTGGCCATCGACCGGATCAAGGAAATCCATGCGCGGATTCCGAACACGCACTTGGTGATGCACGGCTCGTCGTCGGTGCCGCAGGAGCTGCTGGCGGAAATCCGCGAGTTCGGTGGCGACATGAAGGAAACGTATGGTGTGCCGGTCGAGGAAATCCAGGAAGGCATCAAGCACGGTGTGCGCAAGATCAATATTGATACGGACCTGCGACTGGCGATCACCGGTGCGATCCGCCGCTATTTCGTCGAGAACCCGAGCAAGTTCGACCCGCGCGACTACCTGAAGCCGGCGCGCGAAGCAGCCAAAAAGGTGTGCCTGGCGCGCTATCGGCAGTTCGGCTGCGAAGGGCAGGCCAGCAAGATCAAGCCATTGCCGCTGGACAAGATCGCTGAGCAATACAAGTCGGGCGCGCTCAAGCAAGTGGTGCGCTGATTCGCCGCCAACCGGGCCGGTGCGTGTTGCCGGTTGCGCGACGCGGCGCCATGCCGCGCCCGGTTTACAATACACGCCGTTCCCGCATTGCCGCGGAACGGCTTTTCCACTTTCTGGGACCCGACGATGCCCTCTGTGCTCTATGAATCCACGCTGAAGTCGCTGCCGCTGCTGGGCCGCGGCAAGGTTCGCGACAATTATGCGGTCGGCGACGACAAATTGCTGATTGTGACGACCGATCGCCTGTCGGCGTTCGACGTGATCCTGGGCGAGCCGATTCCGGACAAGGGGCGTGTGCTGAACCAAATGGCCAATTTCTGGTTCGACAAGCTTGCGCACATGGTGCCGAACCACTTGACCGGCGTGGCGCCGGAAAGTGTCGTCGCGCCCGATGAGGTGCCGCAGGTCGCCGGCCGCGCGGTCGTGGTGCGGCGCCTGCAGCCGATCCTGGTGGAGGCGGTGGTGCGTGGCTACCTCGCTGGCAGTGGCTGGAAGGACTATCAGGCTAGCGGTTCGGTGTGCGGCGTCGTGCTGCCGTCGGGCCTGCAAAATGCGCAACGGCTGCCGGAGCCGATCTTCACGCCGGCGGCGAAAGCGGACATCGGCCATCACGACGAGAACATTACGTTTGCCGAGGTTGAGCAGCGTATTGGCACCGAGCTGGCCGCGCGCATTCGCGACATCAGCATCTCGCTGTACAAGACGGCTGCGCACTACGCGGCCACGCGCGGGATCATCATCGCGGACACCAAGTTCGAGTTCGGGCTCGATGACGACGGCAAGCTGTATCTGATGGACGAAGTGCTGACCGCCGACTCGTCGCGGTTCTGGCCTGCGGATCAATACCGGGTCGGCACCCATCCGCCGTCGTTCGACAAGCAGTTCGTGCGCGACTGGCTGGAGGCGCAGCCGTGGAACAAGGCGCCGCCGGCGCCGAAGCTGCCGCGCGAGGTGATCGACAAGACCGCGGCGAAGTATCGTGAAGCCCTCGAGCGGCTCACGGGCCAGCCGCTGCATCAATAACGGAGGCGCGGCGATGAACGAAGTCAAGCAGCAAGCACAGCAACCCGTGCAGCCCGGCAGCGCGCACAGTCACTCGGACCCGCTGGTTGGCGTGGTCATGGGGTCCTCATCGGACTGGGACACGATGCAGCACGCCGTGGCGATCCTGCGCGAGTTCGGCGTGTCCTACGAGGCACGCGTCGTATCCGCGCACCGGATGCCCGATGAAATGTTCGATTACGCGCAGGCCGCGCGCGCGCGCGGCCTGCGCGCGATCATTGCGGGCGCGGGCGGCGCCGCGCACCTGCCCGGCATGCTCGCGGCCAAGACAACGGTGCCGGTGCTCGGCGTGCCGGTGGCCAGCAAGTACTTGCGGGGCGTGGATTCGTTGCACTCGATCGTGCAGATGCCCAAGGGCGTGCCGGTCGCGACGTTCGCGATCGGCGAGGCCGGTGCGGCTAATGCCGCGTTGTTCGCCGTGGCGTTGCTCGCGAGCGCGGGCAGTGCCGGCGCGCCGGTCGACGCGGACGGCTTCGCGTCCAGGCTCGCAGCGTTCCGTGTGCGTCAGAACGATGCCGCGCGGGCGATGGTGTTGCCGGTGGATTGACGCGCCGCGTGGGCCGAGGCGCCAGCGTGGCGGCCTTCGGCATTGAATTGTGTGTCCAGGGGCTCTGCCGCTGACCTAATGATGCTGACAAGATGACAGATGCTCGTTTACCCGTAGGCACGGGTTCATTCTCGACGGCGCGTGCCAGCTCGCCCACATTCGGCGCGCCGGCCTATCCACGCGCGCCCATCATGCCGGGCGCGTGGCTGGGCATGGTCGGCGGTGGCCAGCTCGGCCGGATGTTCTGTTTTGCCGCGCAGGCGATGGGCTACCGTGTCG
The DNA here is from genome assembly GCF_021733735.1 of Mycetohabitans sp. B2. NCBI lineage: Bacteria > Pseudomonadati > Pseudomonadota > Betaproteobacteria > Burkholderiales > Burkholderiaceae > Mycetohabitans > Mycetohabitans sp. B2. The sequence goes on along the minus strand of NZ_JAHKSP010000047.1, from coordinate 145,255 downwards.
CCGTGCTGGATCCGGAGATCACCTGTCCGGCGGCCGGCGTTGCGGATCGCCATCTTTGCGCCGCGTATGACGATCGCGAGGCGCTCGCTGAAATGGCGCGGCTGTGCGCGGCGGTGTCGACCGAGTTTGAGAATGTGCCAGCCGCTAGCCTGGACTGGCTGGCGCGCACTACCTGCGTGAGCCCGTCCGCGCAGTGCGTCGCCATCGCGCAGGACCGTATCGCCGAAAAGCGCTGGATCGAGCAGTCCGGCGTACCGGTCGCGCCCCACGTGGTGATCGAATCCCCGGCCGCGCTGCAGGCCCTGTCCGATGAGGCCCTGGCGGCGGTGCTGCCGGGGATCCTGAAGACCGCGCGTCTCGGCTACGATGGCAAGGGGCAAATGAGCGTGTGCAATCCAGACGAGGTACGCGTCGCGCATGCGTCGCTGGGCGGCGTCGCGTGCGTACTCGAGCAGCGGCTGCCGCTCGCGTACGAGATTTCGGTCATCGTCGCGCGTGGCGCGGAGCGCACGACGGCGGTGTTTCCGGTCGCACAAAATATCCATTGTCACGGCATTCTGTCGCAGACGATCTCGCCGGCGCCGGTTGCGGATGCGGCGCTTATCGAGCGGGCGCAGGCTGCGGCGCTGTCGATCGCGGCACAACTGGACTATGTCGGCGTGCTGTGCGTGGAGTTCTTCGTGCTGAAGGACGGCTCGCTGGTGGCCAACGAAATGGCGCCCCGGCCGCACAATTCCGGCCACTATACGATTGACGCGTGCGTGTCGAACCAGTTTGAGCAGCAGGTGCGCGCGATGACTGGCATGCCGCTGGGCTGCCCGCGTCAGCATTCGCCCGCGGTCATGCTGAATTTGCTTGGCGATGTGTGGTTTGCAGACAAGACGCCGCGCGTGCCGCCATGGCACGAGGTTGCCGCGATGCCGGGTGCGCACCTGCACCTGTACGCGAAGGAAGAAGCCCGCGTCGGGCGCAAGATGGGCCATCTGACACTGACTGCGCCGACGCTGGACGAAGCCCGGGCGGCCGCGCGCGATTGCGCGCGCCTTTTGCATATTCCACTCGAATGAGCGGCACCCGGCAACGCAACGACGGGCGTGGCGCGCCAACGCCGATGTCTGCCAACAGCGACGCGCCGATGCTCGGGTGGCCGGCGCCGGCCGCAATCGATGCTGCCGCGCGCCGCCTGGACGCCGGCGAACTGGTTGCGTTCCCGACCGAGACGGTGTACGGGTTGGGCGCGGATGCCCGCAATCCACAGGCCGTGGCGCGCATTTACGCAGCCAAGGGCCGGCCCGCGACCCATCCCGTCATTGTCCATCTGGCGCCAGGTGACGATCCCGGTGGCTGGGTCCGGATGCTGGGTTCGGAGGCGCGCCGCTTAATCGATGCGTTTTGGCCTGGGCCATTGACGTTGATCCTGAAACGGGCCGACGCAATCCCGGACGCGGTGAGCGGCGGGCAGGACTCGATCGGGCTGCGATGTCCGTCGCATTCGGTGGCGCAGGCGTTGCTGCGTGCGTTCTCCGACTTGCAGCACGGCCACGGCGGTGTGGCCGCGCCGTCCGCGAATAAGTTCGGCCATGTGAGCCCGACGACCGCGCAGCATGTGCGCGATGAGTTTGGCGACAGCGTGCACGTATTGGATGGTGGCGCATGCGATGTCGGCATCGAGTCGACGATCATCGACCTGTCGCGTGGCTTTCCGGCGCTGCTGCGCCCTGGGCGAATCACTCCGCAGCAGATCGCCGACGTGCTCGGCGCGGCGCCGCGGCTGCCCGACGGTAGCGATGCCACGGTGCCGCGCGCCTCCGGCACGCTGAAGGCGCACTATGCACCGCGCACGCCGCTCGCGTTGCTGCCGCTCGAGGCAATCCTGTGCGAGGTCGCCGCCCATGCGCCGCATGAACGACTGGCGGTCATTGCGCGCGCCGACCTGCCACAGGCCAAGGCGTTGTGTGCACGGCCCAACTTACAGTTCGTCGCCGCACCCGAGGATCCGCACGTGTATGCGCGTGAACTCTACCGGATGTTGCGCGAGTTGGACGGCGCGAACGTGCTGCGTATCTTCATCGAGCCATTGCCAGCTACCGCCGAGTGGGCAGCGGTCAACGACCGGCTGCGGCGCGCGGCGGCGGCGTTCGAAGCCGGCGTCTGACGCGATCGGACCAGGGTGGCCCGGTCGGGCGCCCCATCGCTGTCCACGCGTGGCTTGCGCGCGTTACCGGGCAATTACTTGCCGATGCCGTGCGCCGCGATCTGCTGTTGCACGAATTGCGCGAACAACTGGTGCGTGCGGGTCGTTGGGTGGATCTGGTCGGCGAACATATAAGTCTGGTCCGCGTTCTGCTCGGTGTAGCTGTCCGGCGCGCACAGTAGCGACGTGCCATACGAGGCCGGATTGGGTACGCCGGCCTGTTGTGCCGACGTGACCATTTTGGTCAAATTGCATGCGGTACCGGTGGCGCCGACCTTGAACCCATTGGCCTGGTAGTGGGCCGCCAGGTTGGTGATCCACGAGAACACGTCCAGTTGGATGACCTTCTGGTCGATGCCGCCTTGCGTGAGCGCTGCCTTCAGCGCGGTGTTGAAGCCGGCCGACAGTTGCGTGAGCCCGGTGCCGCCATCGGCGCTGGACACACCAAGCGGCGTCATGCCGATGTTGGGCAGATTCGCGACGACCACCTTGGTTGCGCCGGCCTGCAGGATCTGGCCGACTACGTGGGCGAGCGCGATGGCCGCCGTCGTGATGTTCTGTCTCGCCACGGCTTGCGTGATTTGGCCGGCCGCCAACGCTTGCGCGTTGCCCAGTACATCGTTGGCCCCGGCCTCTATGAGCACCAATTGGTTGCTGTTGAAGCTGCCGTGCGTCTGCAGGTAGGCGCTAACCTGCCAGGTGACGGGCTCGGCCGTCATGCCAACGCCGGTGGTCGAGCCACTGGTATTGACCGTGGCCGCGCCTTGCGCGTAATCTAAGCCGCCCGCCGCGCTCAGCGGCACGCCGAAGCCTCCCTTAAACGCCGGCGTGAGCGTATCGCCGTAGTATTGCGCGACGTTCTGCGTCCACACCTGCCCGGGATTTGTCGTGAAGCGGCCGCCGCCCAACGCGAGCGGGCCGGCGGTGCTCGTGCTGGTAACCGCATAGGTGCCAGCATCGGATAGGCTGTCGCCGAACGTGACCACTTGCAGCCGGATGTTTCCCGCTGGAATCTGCGTCGATGAGTCGCCGCTGGTGCCACCGCCGCATGCGGCGAGCAGCGCGAATGTGGAACATGCGACTGTTGTGCGCACGAAGCGCTGCCACGTGTTCTGCTGATTCTTCATTGTGTCTCCTCGTACGGGTGGGCCGGGCCATCAGGCCAGATAGGTCGTGAGCGGCCGCACGCCACACGTCGCGCGCTTGCCGAGCTGACATCGCGGTGGACTGAATCGATACGGATAACGAAACGTTGCCCGGGCGCCGGCAGCAGCCAAATGGCGTCGAACCGCATCCGCGTCCTCCGATATGCGTCTCGAGCGGCAGGGTGCCGCTCATGCATTGTCATTGTTGTGCCAGGCGTGGGTGCACCGGCGTTCCGTCTCGCTGAAGCCGTCTGAGCGGGCCACTGCAAGAACGGGTTAAGGGTACACCGACTTTGATCGAAGTTTATGTCTATCGGCTAGAAGCTTTACTCAATAAGACACGCCGCACTTCGTGTGCCGTCAGGGTTTTTCCGGATGCTTGAAACGCGGTGTCGGCCGACGAGCGTTATCGGGCGCGGTGGTATACCCATTCGAGCAGGGCATCGTGTGCCTGCCGCGCGGCGGCGGCGCGTGGATCGTTGATCAAGCTCACAACCACGTAGCTTTCGCCGTTCGCCGCGGCGACATAGCCGGCAATCGCGCGCACGCCGCGCAATGTGCCCGTTTTGATCCGTGCATTGCCGCCCACCGGTGCCCCGGTGAGCCGGTGACGCATCGTGCCGTCCACGCCGGCAATGGGCAACGACGCGACGAAAGCCTGCGCGACAGGGCTGGCGTTGGCCGCCACCAGCAGTTGAGCCATCGACGCCGCGCTGACGTGCTCGTTGCGCGACAGGCCAGAGCCATTGTCCAGTTTCAACTCGGGCATGGCCAGCCCGCTCTTGGCCAGAAAGTCGCGGATGACCTGTGCGCTGCGCGCGGGCGTGGACGGCACCGGCGGGGCGAGCGTGACGGGCAGGTGCGACGCAATCGGGCGCGCTCCGACTGCGCCGATCGACAGGAATAGATTGCGCGCCATCGTGTTGTTCGACAACTTGTTGATGTCGTTCACGATCGTCGATAGCACTATCCCGCGATGGGTGGCCACTGGGTGGGCGTTGGGCGGCGTTGCACCTTCGCGCACCGTGCCGGTGAAGGTGCCTCCGGTCTGCTTCCACAGTGCTAGGAAACCACCGGCAAAAAAGCTCGAGTGATCCAGTGCGGCCATGTTGACGGTACGCTCGCCACAGCGCCTCGGATAGCCGCCGCTGAACACTGCCTGCACGATGCCTTGCGGCGTCGGCTTGATGGTCGGGGTCACGCTTTGCAACACGCCGGTGCACGCGCCGCGCGTCTCGCGCAACTGGTTGACGATCTTCAGTTGCGCGAGCGCAGGCTTTACGTCGATGGCTACGTCGCCGCTTGGCGACGGATTCAGCGTAAAGGACAACGACTTGAACGCATACAGCAGCGGATCCGGGCCGACGTTGTACGGTGAGGTGGTGTTCTCGTCGAACGCAGGCAGGTCGCGTGTGGATGCGTCAAACCATCGCTTGTCCAGGACCAGGTTGCCGTTTAGCGCGATGATGCCTTGCTTGCGGATCTTGTTCACCAGGTCGAGCAATTCCTCCGGCACGAGCTTCGGATCGCCTGTGCCCTGGATATACAGGTTGCCGTGCAGTACGCCGGAGGCGTCGATGCTGCCGTCCCGGTACGCGCTCGTGCGCCACCGATAATCCGGGCCGAGGATCGACAGGCCGGCGTAGGTGGTCACCAGTTTCATCGTCGATGCGGGCAGCATAGCCTTGCTCGCATTCCACGCGAGCAACGGCCGCGTGTCGCCCACGCGCTGCACGACGACGCTGACCGACGAGAGCGGCACCCGCGCACGCGCAAGACCAGCCATTACCGGCGCGGGCAGCGGGCCGGACGCTACGTTGGCCGCGCGGCCCGCAGTCTTGCCTTTGTAGCGTTTCGTGCGAGTCTTGGCGCACGAAGCGTTGGCTGCCGCGTTGCGATTTACCTTGCGACTTACCTTGCTCTTGGCCCGCCATTCCTTGGCCTGGGGCTTCGCGTCGGCAAAGGCCGGCGTGGGCACGCTTGGCAGTGCAACCCATGCCGCACACGCGAGCATCACGGCCAGCCACCGGCGGCGCGACCGCTGTGCCGCACCGTCCGTTTGCCGCGGGAGGGGCGTGACGCACGCAGCGCCCTGGCGGACATCGACGTTATGGCGGTGCAATCGGACAGCGAACAGGAATGGGCAGCCGAAGCCGGGGCGGGTGAAGCGACCAAAGAAAGCGAGCGGATGCGGAAGCATAGAGAAGCGCGAGCGATCAAAACGCGCTGACGCCGATATGGTGGCCAGTTGCGCGCAAAGCGCTCATTGTAGTGACAATAGGACAGGCCGGCGGCTCCACGATACAAAAATTCGACATGGGGCGATTCGACACGGGGAGGCGATACGCCGGATCGGTGTGGCGACAAGGATAGAATGTGCGCATGGCTCATTTGTAGATGAACGAACGGTCGGCACTATGCGTGTTTTACTCGTCGAAGACGACTCGATGATCGCCGAAGGTGTGCGCAAGGCGCTGCGCGCGGACGGCTGGGCAGTGGATTGGGTCCAGGACGGCGCCGCGGCGATCCTGGCCGCTGACGGCGAGCCGTACGATCTGATGCTGCTCGACCTCGGATTGCCTCAGCGCGATGGCCTGGACGTGCTCAAGACGGTGCGTGCCAAAAAACATGTGTTCCCAGTGCTGATCGTGACCGCCCGTGATGCGGTGGCCGATCGCGTCAAGGGGCTCGACGCGGGCGCGGACGACTACCTGGTCAAGCCGTTCGATCTGGACGAGCTTGGCGCCCGCATGCGGGCCCTGGTGCGCCGCCAGGCCGGTCGGGCCGAGACAGTGATCCGACACCGCGGCTTGACGTTGGATCCGGCCGCGCGCGAGGTCACGCTCGAGGGTGTGCCCGTTGCATTGTCCGCGCGCGAGTATGGGTTGCTCGAGGCGCTGCTCGCGCGGCCTGGCGCGGTGCTCTCCAAGAGTCAGCTTGAGGAAAAGATCTATGGCTGGAACGAGGAGATTGGCAGCAATACGGTCGAAGTCTATATCCATTCGCTGCGCAAGAAGCTTGGCGCGGAACTGATCCGCACCGTGCGCGGGCTGGGCTACATGATGCCGAAGGCGTGACGCGGGCCGATGAATTCGATTCGCCGACAACTGCTGATCTCGCTGATTGCGGTGCTGCTGGCGGGCTTCGGCCTGGCAGGCTGGCTCACCTTTCGGCAGGCCCGGGCCGAAGCCAATGAGCTGTTTGACTTTCAATTGCAGCAAACTGCCGCGGCGTTGCCATCGGAGCCGTTCAGTTCCGCGTTCGGCGCGGGCGATCCGGAAAGCGGCGGTGTTGTGATCCAGATCTGGAGCCGCGAGGGCGTGCAACTGTACTATTCGCACCCGCGCGCGCCCCTCGCGCCGCGCGCCAGGCTGGGTTTTTCGACCGAACACACGTCCGGTGGCGACTGGCGGGTCTACAGCGCGGTGGTGGGCGACAATGTCGTGCAACTCGCTCAGCCGATGAGCGTGCGCAGCCGGCTGGCGGCGGAAGTGGCGCTGCGTACGCTGTGGCCTTCGCTGATGCTGTTGCCGCTGCTGGGCGTGGCCGTCTGGCTGGTCATCGGTCGCGGGCTGAAGCCATTGCGCCGCGTGGCGCTTGCGTTGGACACGCGGCAGCCGGACGCGCTCGACCCGTTGCCGGACCAGCGGCTGCCCAACGAGGTGCAGCCACTGGTGCGCGCGCTCAACGGATTGCTCGAGCGGCTGGCACATGCGCTGGATACGCAGCGCGCGTTTGTCGCCGATGCCGCGCATGAGTTACGCACGCCGCTGGCCGCGTTGCAGATCCAGGTGCAATTGCTGGAGCGTGCGCGGGACGACGCGGCGCGGCGCGAGGCGACGGCGGACCTGAAGCACGGGGTCGAGCGCGCGACGCGGCTGGTCGAGCAATTGCTGGCGCTCGCGCGTGCCGAGCCCGGCGCGGACTGCGCCAGCGCAGGGGCACCCGTGTCGTTGCGTGCAGTGGTCGAGGACAGCGTGCGCGCGTATACGACGCTTGCCGCGCAACGCGGCGTGGATCTGGGCATGGATGGGGCCGCGGACGCGACTGTGTTCGGCGACCCCGACGCGTTGCGCATGATGATCGGCAACTTGGTTGACAACGCGGTCAAGTACACGCCAAGGGGCGGGCGCGTCGACGTGTCGACCGATGTCGACGGCGCTGGCCGGCCGCGCGTGCAGATCGTTGACACCGGGCCCGGCATTCCGGCAGCGGAGCGCGCGCGCGTGTTCGATCGGTTCTATCGGATGCCGGCACGCGATGAGTCGCTCGCACAGATCTGCGGCAGCGGGTTGGGCCTGGCCATCGTGCGTGGGGTCGCGCAGCAGCACGGTGCGTCATTGCAGTTGGACGACGGGCCGGGCGGATGCGGATTGCGCGTCAGCGTTACCTTTACGCGGCACCCGGGTGGCACGCGCGAAGCCTCTCGGCCCCGATGTGACGGCCCATGAAAAACGCCGGTGTAACAAAGTTTACTGGCCGCGTGGTTCGCTGGAACCGTATGCCGTTGATCGGGTCGGTACAGTAGGGAAGGTCCGTGTGCGCGGCGCGCCGCGGATCCGCCGTCCTTAAACCAGCCAAGGAAAGGAGTGACACGATGAAAAACCGCCATCAAAGGGGGCTTGCCGTGCTGGCGGCCAGCTTGCTCGGCGTCACCGGCTTTGCCACGCGGGTCCACGCGCAGGACAGCAACGGCGTGCCGCCGGTCAGCACGCAGGGCGAGGTCAGCTATACGTCGGGCGGCATCGGGTTGGACGAGTCGCAGGCGTTGCGCCGCGAGATGCCACATTGGCCGCTCGCGTTGCGATTCACCGGCTCGCGCAACGAATACCTGGCCGACGTGCAGGTGACCATCACGCGGGCGGGCGGCCAGAGCGTGCTCGATACGATCTCGCAGGGTCCGTACATGCTGGTCAAGCTCGCGCCTGGACGCTACACGGTACGCGCGCAGTACGAGGACACGGCACAGACTAAGTCGATTAAGCTGGAACGCCACGCGACGCTTGTGTTCCGCTGGTCGCAGCTGTAAGCGCGGCGCGTTTCGCCGGCGCGACGCACGAGGTGCGGCAGCGTCATTTTGCCGAGAATAGGTGCCACGGCTGCGACTGTGTTGCCGTGGCTTTTTAACGGAGGTTCGGATGTATGCATCGTCAGACGAACACCCGATTACCATCGTCAGTAATCCGCACCGCGTTCGCGTCATCCAGCAAGGTGTCACTTATGCGGACACGCTGCACGCGCTGACGCTTCACGAGACCGGCCTGGCGCCGGTCCAATACCTGCCGCGCGCGGACGTGAACATGGCGCGGCTGACACGATCGGCGCATCGTACCCATTGCCCGCACAAGGGCGACGCAAGCTATTTTCATCTGAGAACCGAGGACGGCATCGTCGAGAACGCGGCGTGGAGCTACGAAGAACCGTTCGATGCGCTTGTCTCCATCGCTGGCTATATTGCGTTTTACCCGGATCGGGTCGATCAGATTGAACAGACATCGTGACGGCCACCGAACGCGACGCCTGCCGCGCCCAAGTGGCAGCTCGGTGCCGATGAGCCGGTCAGCGCCTCAAGCGGGGCGCGGTGAGCGTCGCCGGGCTGTGCAGCATCGCGAAACCACTGTCTGCGATACGCTCCGCTTCTTGTGCCAGCGCGATCGACGTATGGTCAAGCAACCAATCGCGCAGGATGCCGCCGAAGAACGCATGCAGCAACTGGGCGCCGCGCCGCGGATCCAACTCGGCGGACAATTGGCCCTTGGCCATCGCATTGCGCAGCCCGACCTCCAGCCGCGCGCGGCCATCGCGGGTCGCGTTACGGTGACGCTCCAGCACGGGGCCCATATCCTCAGTGTATTCGCATTTCGTGAACAGGATCTCGAAAACCCGCCGGCTGCGGGGATTTTGTGCGGCATCGCGCAAGCAGAACACGAATACGTCGCGTAGTCTGCCAAGCGGATCCTGTTCGCGCGAGTCGATGGTGGCCTCGACCAGTGTTTCCATTGGCAGCGTGACCCGATCGACCATCGCGGTGAACAGGTCGGCCTTATTTTTGAAGTGCCAGTAGATCGCGCCGCGCGTCAATCCAGCGGCCACGGCGACATGCGCGAGTGACGTGCGCGCCACACCTCGTTCAAAAAATACTATTTCGGCCGCGTCAAGAATGTGGTTGCGCGTCTCAAGCGCTGCTTCCTTGGTCCTTCTCATGGTCTCGTTGTTGCGCAAGCGCTGTTGCGCAAATTGCAGGGCCGGCACCAGCGGCCCGGATGAATTGCACACAATGTGGGGCGGTGTGCAATGAATGACTTTAGAAGTGTACGGTAATATACATTCAGCAATGAATGTATATACAATAGCACTCGTTGATCGTCAGGCCAACCGGCGTTTTCCTCACGGATTGCACGACACGCCGGGTACGGTTGCTGACCGGCGCGCGCGGATAAAGTGAAGCTCACCGCGTGCTCCCGCCGTATGCAACCTAGGCGGTGCATTTTGGTTCCGGGCGCCGCAGTATTTGCGCACGGCCTGTGATCAGGCGTCGGCAGACGCGCCCCGGCAGTTCTAGGCGCGGGGTCCTTCCAATTCTTAGCCACAGTCAGATACAGAGGTGCGTTCCATGCGCGTCGATTGGGTTCGAGTACGTTTTCTCCCCGCTACCGCGGCGGCCGCGGTAGCCGCAGCTTTCGTGCTTGCCGGGTGCGGCAAGAAGCCAGCCGCTCCACCGGCGCAAGTACCCGAAGTCGGCGTGGTGACGGTGGAGCCCAAGCCGGTGCCGGTGATTACCGATTTGCCCGGGCGCACCAGCGCGTACCTCGTTGCGCAGGTGCGCGCGCGCGTGGACGGCATCGTGCAGCGCCGCGAATTCACCGAGGGTAGCGAGGTCAAGACCGGCCAGCGGCTGTACAAGATCGACCCGGCGCCGTACGAGGCCGCGCTCGCCAGCGCGAAGGCGTCGCTCGCCAAGGCGCAAGCCAATCTCGCATCGACCCGTGCTCAGGCGGAGCGCTTCAAGGTGCTGGTCGCCTCGAACGCGATCAGCAAGCAGGACTACGACAATGCCGTGGCCGCCGAGCGGCAGGCCGAGGCGGATGTCGCGGCCGGCAAGGCGTCAGTGCAGACAGCTGCCATCAATCTGGGCTATACCGACGTGGTATCACCGATTAATGGCCGCATCGGTCTGTCCGTTGTCACGCCGGGCGCATACGTGCAGGCGAACCAGGCCACGCTGATGAGCACCGTGCAGCAACTCGATCCGATGTATGTCGATCTGACTCAATCAAGCGCGGATGGTTTGCGATTGCGGCGCGAGATCCAGCAGGGGCGCTTGCGCACCCAGGGCTCGAACAGCGCGAAAGTGCAGCTGATGCTTGAGGACGGCACGTTTTATCCGATCGAGGGCAAGCTGCAGTTTGCTGACGTGACGGTCGATCAGTCCACCGGCTCGGTCATCCTGCGGGCATTGTTTCCAAACCCGGATCGCGTGCTGCTGCCCGGTATGTTTGTGCGCGCGCGCATCGTCGAGGGGGTGAACGAGCGGGCAATTGTCGTGCCGCAGGTCGGTATCACGCGCGACCAGAAAGGCATGCCGACCGCGCTGGTGGTCGGCCCAGACAACAAGGTCGCGCTGCGCCAGTTGGTTACCAGCCGAACCCATGGCGCGAACTGGATTGTCGAGAGCGGCCTGAACCCGGGTGAACGCGTCATCGTGCAGGGCACCGAGAAAGTGCGCCCGGGGGCAACCGTCAAGCCGGTGCCCGCGCAACTGCCGCCCGAAATGACGGCGAGCCCGTCGCCCGGCGGGGCGCCGGCCGCATCTGGCGTGCAGCCCGCCGCGCCCCGCGGGGCCAGCCAGGCCGCCGCGAGTGCGCCGGCCGATGCAAGCGCCGCGCAATAATCCGAGGAGCATCGCTTCATGGCCAAATTCTTCATTGATCGTCCGATCTTTGCCTGGGTAATCGCGATCATCCTAATGCTGGCGGGCGTCGTGTCGATCTTCCAGTTGCCCGTCGCGCAGTATCCAACGATTGCGCCGCCGGCGATTCAGGTTAGCGCGAACTATCCGGGCGCATCCGCGAAAACGGTTGAGAATACCGTCACGCAGGTCATCGAGCAGCAAATGAGCGGGCTGGATCACTTGCTGTATCTGTCATCCACCAGCGACGACTCCGGGAGCGCGACGATCACGCTTACGTTCGCGCCGGGCACGGATCCGGACATTGCACAGGTCCAGGTGCAAAACAAGCTGCAGCTGGCTACGCCACTGCTGCCGCAAGTGGTGCAGCAACTCGGCACAAAGGTGACGAAGTCGAGCAGCAGTTTTTTGCTGGTCATGGCGTTCGTGTCGAAAGACGGCAGCATGTCGAAGTACGACCTCGCAAACTATGTTGCCTCGAAAGTGCAGGATCCGATCAGTCGGATCGATGGTGTTGGCACGGTCACGCTGTTCGGTTCGCAATATGCAATGCGCATCTGGCTCGATCCGACCAAGTTGACGAACTATAGCCTGACGCCGATCGACGTACAGCAGGCGTTGCTGACGCAAAACGTGCAGGTCGCCGGCGGCCAGCTTGGCGGCACGCCTGCGAAGCCCGGACAGATGTTGCAGGCAACCATCACGGAGGCCACGCTGCTGAATACGCCGGAGCAGTTCGGCAACATTTTATTAAAAGTGAACCCCGACGGTTCACGCGTGCGGTTGAAGGATGTCGCGCGCGTGGAGCTTGGGGGTGAAAACTATAATTTCGATACCAAGTACAACGGTCAGCCCACGGCGGGCTTTGGCATTCAGCTGGCCACTGGCGCGAACGCGCTGGCCACGGCCAAGGCGGTGCGCCAGAAGATCGACGAGCTGTCGAAGTACTTCCCGCAGGGGCTGGTCGTTGAGTACCCGTACGACACGACTCCATTCGTCAAGCTGTCGATCGAGGAAGTGGTCAAGACGCTGTTCGAGGGTATCGTGCTGGTGTTCCTGGTCATGTACCTGTTCCTGCAGAACCTGCGCGCGACTGTGATCCCGACGATCGCGGTGCCGGTGGTGCTGCTCGGCACGTTCGCGATCATGAACGCGGCGGGCTTCTCGATCAATGTGCTGTCGATGTTCGGCCTGGTGTTGGCGATCGGGTTGCTGGTAGACGATGCGATCGTGGTGGTGGAAAACGTCGAGCGGGTGATGGCCGAGGAGGGCCTATCGCCACGCGAGGCGACGCGCAAGGCAATGGGGCAGATCACCGGCGCGCTGATTGGCGTGGCGCTCGTACTGTCGGCCGTGTTCGTTCCGGTGGCACTGTCCGGTGGCTCGGTGGGCGCGATCTACCGGCAGTTCTCGCTGACCATCGTCTCCGCGATGGTGCTGTCGGTGCTGGTGGCGTTGATCCTGACGCCGGCGCTGTGCGCGACGATCCTCAAGCCGATTCCGGCCGGCCATCACGAGCAGAAGACCGGCTTTTTCGGCTGGTTCAACCGCACGTTCAACCGCAGCCGCGACAAGTACCACGACGGCGTGCAGCATGTGATCCGACGCTCCGGGCGCTGGCTGATCATCTACTTGGCCGTGATCGTCGCAGTGGGACTGCTGTTCATGCGGCTGCCGACCTCATTTCTGCCCGATGAGGACCAGGGCATGATGTTCGTGCTGGTGCAGGCGCCGTCCGGCTCCACGCAGGAGCGTACTGCCAAGGTGCTGCAGGACGTGCAGCACTACCTGCTGGAGGACGAGAAGGATATCGTCGAGTCGGTGTTCACCGTCAACGGCTTCAGCTTCGCGGGCCGCGGGCAGAACGCTGGGCTGGCCTTCGTTCGCATGAAGGACTACTCGCAGCGCCACGCGTCGGATCAGAGCGCACAGGCGCTGGTGCATCGCATGTTCGGTCACTTCGCGACGTACAAGGACGCGATGGTGATTCCGGTTAATCCGCCATCGATTCCGGAACTCGGTACCGCATCGGGTTTTGACTTCGAGTTGCAGGACCGCGGTGGCCTGGGTCACGACAAGCTGATGGCCGCACGCAACCAGTTGCTCGGCATGGCCGCGAATGACCCGATGCTAGCGTTGGTGCGCCCGAACGGGCTGAACGACACACCGCAGTTCAAGATCAACATTGACCGGGAGAAGGCGCAGGCGCTGGGCGTGTCGCCGTCCGCGATCGACCAGACGTTCTCGATCGCATGGGCATCGCAGTACGTCAACAACTTCCTCGATACCGATGGCCGGATCAAGAAAGTGTATCTGCAGTCGGACGCGCCGTTCCGGATGAATCCGGAGGACTTGGCAAACTGGTACGTGCGCAGCGCGTCGGGCACGATGGTGCCGTTCACGTCAATCTCCACGGGTCACTGGACCTTCGGCTCGCCGAAGTTGGAGCGCTACAACGGCATCTCGGCAGTCGAGATCCAGGGCCAGGCCGCACCGGGCAAGTCCACCGGCCAGGCGATGGCGGCGATGGAGGCGATTGCCGCGAAGCTGCCCGCCGGCATCGGCTTCGAATGGACCGGCTTGTCGTTCCAGGAGCGCCAGTCGGGGTCGCAGGCGCCGATCCTGTACGGGATCTCGATCCTCGTCGTGTTCCTGTGCCTGGCGGCGCTGTATGAAAGCTGGTCGATCCCGTTCGCCGTGATCCTGGTCGTGCCGCTCGGGGTGATCGGCGCCCTGTTGGCGGTGACGTTGCGCGGGCTGGAAAACGATGTGTTCTTTCAGGTGGGCCTGTTGACCACGGTGGGCTTGTCGGCGAAGAACGCGATCTTGATTGTCGAATTCGCCCGCGAGCTGCAGCAGAAGGAGGGCATGAGCGCGATGGCCGCAGCGATGGAAGCGGCGCGTCTGCGGTTGCGTCCGATCCTGATGACCTCGCTAGCGTTCATCCTCGGCGTGTTTCCACTCGCGGTGAGCAGCGGCGCAGGTTCGGGCAGCCAGCACGCGATCGGCACGGGCGTGATCGGCGGGATGCTGACTGCAACGTTCCTGGCGATTTTCATGATCCCCATGTTCTATGTCGTGATCCGCGATCGTTTTGGCTCGGACAACAAGCAGGCGGGTGAGCCGACGCCGTCACGCATCGAAGGTAACGGCTCGAACCAGCAAGGGCATTGATATGAAACCGATGAGCAAGCTTCCGATCTGCGTGGCCGTTGCCGCGCTGGTATCGGCGTGCACATTCCAGCCGAAGTACGAGCGCCCAGCGCCGCCTGTTGCATCGACGTTTGCGCAGAGCGGCGTCTATGCGACGCAGCCGCGTGTGGCGCCCGGCCAGCAGGGCGCCAACGGCGTGGCCGCCGCTGATATCGGCTGGCGCGAGTTCTTCAACGATCCGCGCTTGCAGCGACTGATCGAGTTGTCGTTGAATAACAACCGGGATCTCGCGGTCGCGGTCTTGAAGGTGCAGCAGGCCGCCGCGCAGTATCGCGTCACCCGCGCGGACCTGTTTCCGACACTGGACGCGGTGGGCCGCGAGACCAAGACGCGTACGCCGAGGAATTTGTCGTTTCTTGACCGCACGATCAGCAACCAGTATTCGGTTGGCTTGTCGGCGTCATGGCAGATCGACTTCTGGGGCCGCGTGCGCAGCCTGAAGGATCAGGCGCTCGCGCAGTATCTGGCGACTGCCCAGGCGCGCAAGGCCGCCGAGATCCTGCTGGTGTCGCAGGTTGCCGACCAATACCTGGCGGTGTTGGCCGCGGACGAGCAACTCGCGCTCACGCAGCGCACGCTCGATACTGCGAGCGCGTCGTATCACCTAGCGAAGCTGCAGTTCGACACCGGTATTGGCTCCGAGCTTGACTTGCACCAGTCGCAGGGGATTGTCGAGCAGGCGCGTGCCAACCTGCAGGCGCAGCAGCGCGTACGCGCGCAGGCCGAGAATGCCCTCGTGCTGCTGGTTGGCCAGCCGCTGCCGGAAGACCTGCCGGCCGGCCTGCCGCTGCATGCGCAGAGCCTGCTCGCCGATATTCCGGCCGGCCTGCCGTCAGAGCTGCTCACGCGCCGTCCGGATGTGATGGAGGCCGAGCAGAGGTTGCTAGCGGCCAACGCGAATATCGGTGCTGCGCGTGCCGCGTTTTTTCCGAATATCTCGTTGACCGGCAACTTCGGTACGCTATCGCCGACGTTGGACGGGTTGTTCAAGCCGGGATCGGCTGCCTGGGGCTTCACGCCGAAGATCGACTTGCCGATTTTTGAGGGCGGGTTGAACGTCGCGAATCTGCAATTGGCCGACGTCGGCAAGAAAATTGCGATCGCGCAGTACGAAAAGGCGATCCAAACTGCATTCCGCGAGGTGGCCGATGGCCTGGCCGCGCGCGGCACGTATGATCAGCAGATCCAGTCATTGGACCGCTATGTAGCCTCGCAGCAACGGCGGCTCGAGCTGTCCGAATTGCGTTATCGCAATGGCGTTGACAGCTATCTGAATGTGCTGACTGCACAAACCGACCTTTACGGCGCGCAGCAGTCGCTGATCTCGGCGCGGTTGAACCGGCTGACAAATCTCGTCGACCTGTATCAATACTTGGGCGGCGGCTGGCTGCAGCACACCGGCGATACCCCGCGGCCGGCTGACGCGCCGGCGTCGCTGGGTGCGGCGAGCGCGCCCGTGGCAGCGTCGGCGAGCGCTGGCTAAGTGCGATGCGCGGTCCGGTGCGGCGATTCGCACCGGACCGCCCGGTCGTAACGAGAGGTACCATCACGCTAGACTGTACCGGCTTCGTTGGAGTAATCCGGTCGCATTCAGTTATTCAGTTGTATCCTGGTCATGCCGAACCGTACCGGGATGCACGATGCGGGTGCGCGCCTTTGCGATGCGACTGCGTGCGGTCATGGCCGCGCGCGGTGGCGCGTATTTGCTTCGAAGGAGATGTCATAGATGAGCGCCGGCCTGGACCACCGCAAACGCTGGCTCGCGTTGGCGGTACTCTGTCTTGGCGTGCTGATGATCGTGCTCGATACGACGATCGTCAACGTCGCCCTGCCGTCTATCCGTGCCGATCTTGGTTTCACGGAAACCACCCTGGTGTGGGTCGTCAACGCCTACATGCTGACCTTTGGCGGTTTCTTGCTGCTAGGCGGACGGCTCGGCGACCTGTACGGTCACCGTCGTGTATTCCTGGCCGGCATCGCATTCTTCACCGTCGCGTCGCTCGCGTGCGGGTTGTCGACGACGCAGCACGCGCTGGTCGCCGCGCGCGCGGTGCAAGGTCTGGGCGGGGCGGTGGTGTCCGCGGTGTCGCTGTCGCTGATCATGAACCTGTTCACCGAAGCGGGCGAGCGCGCCCGCGCGATGGGAGTGTACGGTTTTGTATGCGCCGGCGGTGGCAGCATTGGCGTGCTGCTTGGTGGCCTCCTAACAAGCGCGTTGAACTGGCACTGGATTTTCCTGGTCAATCTGCCGATCGGCATCGCGGTCTATGGGCTGTGCGCGGCATGGCTGCCATCGCGCCGTGCTGAGGCGCCGCCGGCACGCATGGACATCGGTGGCGCGATCACGGTGACCGCGTCGTTGATGTTGGCCGTCTACGCGATAGTGAACGGCAACCAGGCCGGTTGGTTCTCGCCCACGACGCTCGGATTGATCGCATTGGCCGTTGCGCTGCTCATCGGCTTCATTGTCATCGAGGCGCGGGTGCGCGCGCCGCTGATGCCACTCGGGTTGTTCCGCCTGCGCAACGTTGCAGTCGCGAACTTGGTTGCCATGTTGTGGGCCGCAGCCATGTTCGCTTGGTTCTTCATCTCCGCGCTGTACATGCAGCGCGTGCTCGGCTACAACCCGCTCCAGGTGGGGCTCGCGTTCCTACCGGGGAATCTGATCATGGCGTTTTTTTCGCTGGGGTTGTCAGCCCGGCTGATCATGCGCTTCGGAATCCGCCGTCCGCTCGGCGTCGGCTTGCTGGCTGCGGCGCTCGGATTAGCGCTGTTTGCGCGCGCGCCGCTGGACGGCGGCTTCCTGCTGAACGTGCTGCCCGGCATGGCGCTATTGGGCGTGGGCGCGGGCATTGCGTTCAATCCGTTGCTGTTGGCCGCGATGAGCGAGGTGGATCCATCCGAATCGGGGCTCGCGTCCGGTGTGGTCAATACGGCGTTCATGATGGGGGGCGCGCTGGGACTGGCCGTGCTGGCCAGCGTCGCGGCGGCACGCACCGACGCGCTGACCGCGTCCGGCACCGTGGCGCAGGCTGCGCTCAACGCCGGGTATCACGCCGCATTTGGCATCGGTGCACTATTTGCGTTGCTGGCCGGCGTGCTCGGCTCCACACTGCTGCGCGTCAAGTCGCCCGCGCCCGATGCCCATGCGGCGCTGACCGATTGATCGCGGCCCGGTGGACATGATGCTGCCGCGCTCAGAATGCGTAGCGGCCGATGATGAACAGCAGGTTGCCTGCATTGACGCTGCCCAAGTGCGGTATGAACAGACCCATCACCGAAGCGCGCCGGTATCGGATTGACGCGACCGGCGGCAAGCAGGGCGGGATGTCGATTGCAAGGCGCTACAGCGGGCGCCGCCACCGTACCAGCAGGCTGGCGCCGTACGCGATGGCGGACAGCGTGGTGATCCAGAAGCTCGTCGGCCAGTCGGTGTAGAACGCCAGCGTGATGCCGCTCCATGCTTGCGCAAGTGCGAGCAGGGCCGCGCACGCGACGCCGGTGCCGATCCGCGTCGTGAGGTTCTGCGCGGCAGCGGCCGGCCCGACCATCAGTGTGAACACGAGCAGCACGCCGACAATTTGCGTGCATTGTGCGACCGCGATGGCGACAATCGTCAGGAACAGCACCGATACGGCGCGCAGCGACACGCCTTTGGCCTCAGCTAACTCGGGCTGCAGGCTCGAGAAGATCAGCGGCCGGGCGATTGCTGCTAACGCGGCAAGGGCCAGCAGCGCCAGCCAGGCGAGCGATGCCAGCACGCTGGGACTCACGCCCAGCACGTTGCCGAACAGCAGCGTGGTGACCTGCGTCGCATAGGCGGTGAAGAAATGCAGGAACAGTAAGCCGGCGCCGAGCGACAACGATAGCGTGATGCCGATGGCGACGTCGCGTCCAGACAGGCGTTCGCCGAGCGCGCCCATCGCAATGCCGGCCGCGACTGTGAAGCCGATCATGCCCCACAGTGGTGAGACGCCGAGCAGCGCGGCGCCGGTGGCGCCGGTGAAGCCGACATGCGACAGCGCATGTCCTGCAAAGGTCTGCTGGCGCATCACCAGGAAGAAGCCGACAATGCCGGCGACGATCGCGACGATACCGGACGCCGCGAACGCGTTGATCATGAAATCGTATTCAAACATCGTGTTTTCCGCGGCGCGCGAGGGCGTGATCAGGCTGGCGTGCTATTGACAGGTGATCAGCGCCGTCGTCATCTTCGTGTGCGTGTTCGCGCTTCTCAATTTCCACACCGCCAGACATCACGAAGATTCGTCCGGCAAGACGCATGACGTCGATTGGCGCGCCATACAACCGTGACAGCACCGGTGGCGTGATGACCTCGTCGACGGTGCCGAGCGCGGCGCGACCGTTGCCCAGGTAGAGCACGCGGTCGATCGCGTTGAGCAGCGGATTAAGCTCATGGGCGCTGAATAGCACGGTGATGCCCAATTGGCGCTGTACCCGCCGCACCAACTCAACGACGCTGGCTTGGTGGTTTGGGTCCAAGCTGATCAGCGGCTCGTCCAGCAACAGCAATCGAGGCTGGCCGAGCAGGCATTGCGCAAGCAGTAGGCGTTGGCGCTCGCCGCCGGACAGTTCGGCGAGCGGCCGATCAGCCAGCGCCAACGCGCCGACGATCGCCAGCGCGTCGTCCACCGCCCGGCGTGTGCGGCCTCGGGCCAGCGCGATCCCCCAGCGGTGCCCGTCAACCGCGCATGCCACGAAGTCCCGGCCGGACAGGCGTCGCGCCGCCGGGGTGCTGCGCACCTGCGGCATGTAGCCGATCGCGGCATTGCCGCGCGTGACGGGCTGCCCAAGCACGCGTAGCGTGCCGCGGGCGGGGGGCACGAGGCCGAGCAGTGCACGCATTAGCGTGGTTTTGCCGGCACCGTTGGGACCCAGTACGCCGATGAACTCGCCGTTGCCCACCGTGAAGCTGACATCGTCGAGCAGGCGGCGCGGGCCCAATTCGAGCGTGACACGATCGAGCTCGATCGCTGGGTCAGTCATTGAAACTGTCCTTGCAATGCTTTTTCCAAGGCGTCGAGTTGCTCCAGCATCCATTGCCGGTACGTCTTGCCGTGCGGCTGCGTTTCGGTGACGTGCACCGTCGGCACATGCGACTGCTGCGCAATCTTCAGCAGCCGTCGGGTTGACGTGTCGCTGGCCTGGCTGTTGTAGATCAGTACCTTCACCTGCCGCGTCCTCAGGTCGCGCTCAAAGGCGGCGATATCGGCCGCGCTGGGCTCCGTCTCGTTCATTGCCGCAAGCTGAAAACGTTCGTTGCGCATCGTCAAGCCGATGGCCTCGGCCATGTAGCCGAACACAGGTTCCGTCGCGGTCACCGGCGCGCCTTGATAACGTTGTTTCAATGCGGCGATTTTCTCATCGATTGGCTTCAGCGAGTCGATAAATTGTGTCAGCCGGATGGCATAGTCGGTCTTGTGCGCCGGATCCGCTTGCACGAGGAATGCACTGACCGCGCGTGCCACTGCCGGCATGGTCGCGGGTAGATACCACAGGTGCGGATTGTCACCTGGCTTCTTGCCGACCAGCTCGGCGGCGATGATCTCGGTGCGCGGCTGGCGGCTGGCGCGCGATCCGGCGAGCAGCTTGGGCAGCCATGGATCGTAGTTCGCGCCGTTGTAGACGACCAGTTGTGCCGAGGCGAGCGCGCGCGCGGTCTTCGGGCTGGCTTCGAACAGGTGCGGATCTTGGTCGGGGTTGCTCAGGATGCTAGTGACCGACACATGCGGGCCGCCCAGCGCCTGGACCAGTTCGCCATAAAAATTCTCGGCTGCGACGACTTGGATCGTCGGAGAGGCCGCAGCGCATGCGGGTGCGGCGGCCAGTAGCGGCAGGCAGAGGGCGATCGATGCGGCAACGGTCGCGACAAGGCGTTTCATCAAACGGCTCCGGATAGGCCCGCGACGCGGCGGACCGGGATCGACGAAGGGCCCGCTCCGACGGCGGCCGGGCGCGGGCGTGCTGGCGTCATCGCACGAGAATAGATGATATAACATAACATTTTATGCGGTGGTATAACATAACAGCGCGCCGACATGCCGACATAACAGCGCACCGGCGCCGCTCACCTTCGTATCGGGGGCCGTGGCCAGCGCGTTTTGAGGAACGTTGATGCTGAACGAAATGATGGCTTCTGCTATCGTCCCAAGCATGCAGACGATCCTTTCCGTATCCCACCTTTCGAAGACGTATGCGTCCGGATTCCGGGCGCTGCGCGACATTAACCTCGATATCCGGCGTGGCGAGATCTTCGCACTGCTTGGGCCGAACGGCGCGGGCAAGACGACGCTGATCAGCATCATCTGCGGCATCGTCAATCCGAGCGCGGGCCGCGTGACGGTGGACGGCCATGACATCATCACCGATTATCGCGCCGCGCGCACCACTATCGGGTTGGTGCCACAGGAGTTGACCACTGACACGTTTGAATCGGTCTGGGGCACGGTCTCGTTCAGCCGCGGCTTGTTCGGCAAGCCGGCCGATCCTGCACATATCGAGAAAGTGCTCAAGGCATTGTCGCTCTGGGATAAGAAAGACAACAAGATCCGCACGCTGTCCGGCGGCATGAAGCGGCGCGTGATGATCGCCAAGGCGCTGTCGCACGAGCCGCGTATATTGTTCCTGGATGAGCCGACCGCAGGCGTGGACGTCGAATTGCGGCGCGACATGTGGCGACTCGTGCGCTCGTTGCGCGACAGCGGTGTGACGATCATCCTGACCACGCACTATATCGATGAAGCGGAAGAGATGGCCGATCGCATCGGCGTGATTCGCAACGGTGAGATCATTCTTGTCGACCAGAAGGCCGAGTTGATGCGCAAGCTCGGCAAGAAGCAGCTCACGCTGCAGCTTCACACGCCGCTGCAACGCGTGCCGCAGCAGCTTGCCACCTATCGGCTCGAGCTGGCGCGCGGCGGCAACGAGTTGATCTATACCTATGACGAGCGCGCCGAGCACGCGGGCATCATCGAGTTGCTGCACGCACTGGATGACGCGAATATCGCGTTCAAGGACTTGCAGACGACACAAAGTTCGCTGGAGGACATCTTCGTGAGCCTCATGGAGGCGCGCCGTGAACCACAACGACAGGAGGCGCTGTGATGAATGTATATGCGATCCGTGCGATCTACCGCTTCGAAATGGCGCGTACCTGGCGCACGTTGATGCAGAGCATCGTGTCGCCGGTGATTTCGACGTCACTGTATTTCATCGTGTTCGGTGCGGCCATCGGCTCGCGCATCCAGCATGTCAACGGCGTGAGCTACGGGGCATTCATCGTGCCCGGACTGATCATGCTGTCGCTGCTCACGCAAAGCATCTCGAACGCCTCGTTCGGCATCTACTTTCCGCGTTTCACTGGGACGATCTACGAGCTGCTGTCCGCGCCGGTGTCGTATGTCGAGATTGTGATCGGCTATGTCGGCGCGGCCGCGACCAAGTCGATCATGCTGGGATTGATCATTTTTGCGACGGCCCACCTATTTGTGCCGGTCCAGGTCAACCATCCGGGCTTTATGCTGTTGTTTCTGCTGCTGACCGCGTTCACATTTGCGCTGTTTGGCTTCATCATCGGCGTGTGGGCCGACAACTTCGAGAAGCTACAGGTCGTGCCGCTGCTGATCATCACGCCGCTGACGTTTCTTGGCGGCTGCTTCTATTCGATCGACATGCTGCCGCCGTTCTGGCGCACGGTGGCGCTGTGCAATCCGGTCGTGTACCTGGTCAGCGGATTTCGCTGGAGTTTCCAGGGCGAGGCCGAGGTGAACATCGGCGTATGCGTGGGCGTGACGATCGCATGCTTGGCGTTGTTCGTGGCGATCGTCGCGTGGATCTTTAAGACCGGGTACCGCTTGAAGAGCTGAGCAGGCCGGCGCCAGCGTTGCGTGCTTCGCGATGGTGATCGGCGCCGATGAACGTGTCCATCGCCGGCACCACGAACAGGGTGAACAGCATGCCGATCGACAATCCGGCGAAGATTACCCGACCCATCGCGTTGCGCGCGCAGTCCGCTCGCGTCCTGGTCCCATGCGGTCAGCGCGTCGCTCAGATGACTGAATCCCACGGCGCGGAAAGCCGCATCGCGCAGTTGATGATGCCGACCATCGAGTAGGTCTGCGGGAAGTTGCCCCACATCTCGCCGGTGACCGGATGCGTGTCTTCCGATAGCAATCCGAGATGGTTGCGTGCCGCTAGCATCGCTTCGAAGATCGCGCGCGCTTCTTCACGACGGCCGATCCTGGCCAGCGCGTCGATGCGCCAGAACGTGCAGATGTTGAACGCGGTTTCCGGCTTGCCGAAGTCATCCGGTGCTTCGTAGCGCCGCATGTAGGGCCCGTCGCACAGCGAGCGCTCGAGCGCCTCGACAGTGGATACAAAGCGTGGATCCTTCGGGTCGATCATGTTGACTTCGGCCATCAGCAGCACGCTCGCATCCAGATCTTGGCCGCCGACACTTTCCGCGAACGCGCCGCGCGCCTCGTTCCACGCGTTATTCAGCAGGTATTCGCGGATCGCGTCGGCGCGCCCGCGCCACAGCATCTCGCGCTCGGGCAGCCCGAGCGTATGCGCGATCTTTGCGAGCCGGTCGCAAGCGGCCCAGTTCATCAGCACCGACGACGTATGGATGCGCGCGCGCGAGCGCAGCTCCCACATGCCGGCATCCGGCTTTGTATAGATTCGGTAGGCATTCTCGCCGACGGCCTCCAGGTGCTCGAACTCGAACAGGCCGGCTGGGCGTATTAGGCGCCGGTCATGGAAAGCCTGCGTCGCACCCAGGATGATGTTGCCGTACACGTCGTGCTGGAAGTGCTCGTGCGCCTGGTTGCCCACGCGCACCGGCGCGTGGTCGCGGTATCCGCCCAGATGCTCGACGATCGACTCCGGCAGCGACGCTTCCAGGCCGATGCCGTATAGCGGTTTGATATGCCCGCCCTTGGAGCGCAGCACGATGTTGCGCAGCCAGCGCAGGTAGTCCTCCATCGTGCCGACCTCGGACAGACTGTTCAGCGCACGCACGACGAAGAATGCATCGCGCAGCCAGCAATAGCGGTAGTCCCAGTTGCGGCTGCTGTTCGGTGCTTCCGGAATGCTGGTGGTCATCGCGGCGATGATCGCGCCGGTATCCTCGAACAGCGACAGCTTCAGCGTAATTGCCGCGCGAATCACCGCGTCCTGCCACTCCAGTGGTATCGCGAGCCGGCCGGTCCACGTGCGCCAGTACTGGATCGTGTCCTGCTCGAAATCGCGCGCGGTGTTCTCGATGCCCGTGGCAAGCGTCTCGTCCGGTCCGAGGATGAAGTTGATCTCGCGATCGAGCAGGAACTGCTGTTCCGCGACGATGTAGGACAGTGGCGCGTCGGTCGTGAGCCGCAGCGTTTGCGCGGGGCCGACATAGCGGATGTGGTGGCTGCCGTGCGTGATCGCCGGTGGCAGCCGGCCCCAGTCAAAACGTGGGCGCAGCCGTACTGTGATGCGCACCGCGCCTTGCAGCGGCTTCACGCGGCGCACCATCGTCGTGGGGCGGAAATAACGTCCGCGCGAGTAAAAGCGCGGCGCGAAATCGGTGATCTCGATACCCTGTCCGTTCTTATTGTACAGACGCGTGCGCAGCACCGCGGTGTTTGGCTCGTAGGACTGCTCGCCACGCACATAGTTCTCGAGCTCGATGCTCCACAGGCCGGCGTGGTCCGAGGTGTCGATCAGTGCGTTGAAGACCGGATCGCCATCAAAGCGCGGCAGGCAGCTCCAGACGACGCAGCCCATCCTGTCGATCAGCGCGCTGAACGCGCAATTGCCGATGACGCCGACATCGAGCGAGCGATGGGGGGTGGCACGGGAGGGGAGCGTCAGGGATGACTCGGTGGAGGACAGGATCATCGCGAAATACCTTGGTGTTCTAAGTTGGGATGGAGCAGACGCGTCCACGGCGCGCGGCACGGCCATGGCCGCACCACGCACCACGCGCGACGCGCAGCGTGCAGTCTGCGCCAGCGCCGCGGTGTCGCGCAAGGCTGACAGCACGGTTGGTTGTGAAATCGACACGCGCAGACAGATCAGCGCAGACGTGACCGGCTATCCGGTCATCACGATCGAGCTGGAAGTCGAGGCCGCGCTTGGTGCGGCATGGCTCACCGGCCTGGGCGCCGGGGGATACGCGACGACTCAATCCGCGGCTGGGCCAGGCTGCGCGAGCGCGCCGTGCTGGACGCCGCGCGGCATGCGTACTATGCTCAGCTGTTTGACCTATACAAATCGTTGTGCCTGTCACTGAAGGAGGCGATGCCCCGGCTGCGCGACATCAAATAGACGGCGCCCGCACGGTCCGCTAAAGCGAGCCGACCGAGTCAAATACCGGACCTTGTACGTAGCGCACATCGTATTGCTGCAGTAACTCGAACTGCGCGTCGTCCATGACGTGCGTGAAGATCAGCGGGATCTTCAGCCGGCTCGCGTAGCTCACCAGTGGCTTGACCACTGCATCGCGCAACGCCGAGCCCGAGTTTATCTTGATGAAGTCCAGCCGCGCCATGTCTGACACTGACAGGATTTGGCCGGCATTGGGCAGGTTGCCCGCGACCTTGAAGCCATAGCTTTGGTAGCTCTTGGTCAAGTGGCCAAGAAACGTGCGATGCGCGACGGCCGCCTCCGGCAGCTCGATGACCACACGCGCCGGATTCAAGCCGAGCGACACGAGCACGGTCGAGAAATGGCGCCCGTGGTCGTACTTGACGCTCTTCAATAACCGTTCGTGCACGTTCAGGAACAGCAGACCGCTGCGCTGCACGCCGAAGAAGTTGATCGCGTGTACAAGCCGCGACAGCCGATCCAGTGCCACCAGGTCCTGATCGTCGACGGTCGAGTTAAACGGATCGCGCACCGGCGACGACTCCGCGCCTGCCGGCGCGGCCTGTGTTATCGCCTGGTAACCGATGTCGTCACCGAAGCGGTCTGCCGCGTGCGCATCGGCGGCCAACGATTGCGGAAAGCCCCGCGAGCCCACGTCGAAGATCGGCTGGTACTGGCTGGTCAACTCCAGGCCATGATGCCGGCCGCGCGCCGTTGTGCCCGCGTGCAGCAACACGCGCTCGGCGAAGTAAGGATGGCGTGCCGCGGCGGCGGCGAGTTCAGAAAGAGTCGGCGGAATCATTATCGAAATAGTAGCAGTCGCCGTGGCTGCCGCATCGACAAAAAATGCTATTTGACTCACGTAATATGTGGCACAGCTGCGGGGCTGGGCCGAGGACTGACGCAATCCGGCGCAACGCGGGTCTGGACGCGACGATCGACTATCAGAATGTGACTTTTCGCTATCAGCGCTAGCCGGATCAGGCCGTGGCCGCGCCCGCTGAGTATCCGGGCGTCGTGGTCGGCGCGGGTTACGTCGGCTTAGCCTGCGCGATCGACCTGGCCCAGCAGGGCGTACCGGTGGTGCTCAACAACGACAACACGCTATCGACCGGATTGCACGCGATTTGCTTCGCCAAGCGTACCCTGGTGATTTCGCTCGGTTGGGCTGCGGCCAGCGCATGCTCGACAAGGGCGTGAGCTGGAACGTCGGCAGGGTATTTCTGTATGACGAATTGATCTATACATTCAATCTGCTGCCGGAAACAGGCTACACGCGGCCCGCGTTCATCAATCTGCAGCGGTACTACGTCGAAGACTATTTGGCCGAGCGGGCGCAACACCTGCCTAATCTCGATCTGTGCTGGTCGAACAAGGTGGTCGGTCTCGCGCAGGATGGCGCACACGTGACGCTGACGGTGCAAACGCCCGATGGCACGCATGCGATCAACGCGCGCTACGTGAGAACGGCAATGAACTCGTCCTGACCGGATGGTGCCAGGGCGATGGTGGTGCCAGGGCGACGAGTACCGGCTCGGTTTTGGCCGTTGCAGCCGCACGGTGCTGTCGGCGTTGAAGCTTGACTGACGCGGCCGCGCCCGGCGGCATGCCGCCGGTTGCACGCTGGCGCGCTGGGGGCCAAAGGTTGTTGATACCAGCGGCTTTCTGTTCGGGCTGGTGAATCGGGCGGTTTACCGGCTCGTTTTTAGCCTTGCGTCGCAGTCCGCGCAGTGCGCTGTTCCCACAGATGCGCGCAGATAAATATGACGACGCCGGCAAACAGCACGCCGATCAGCGCGTCAGGGCTGCTTGTGCGCATCAGTGTGCCGGCAATCATCGGCCCGAAGCAGCTCGCCACGCTCCACGATGCGCCGATCAACGAGCTAGCGGTGACTAGCGCCGGGCCACGAAAACGTTCGCCGATCGCCGCCAGCGACAACGTGTAGATTCCGCCCGCGGCCGCGCCGAGCACGATCAGCACAGGCCAGCGCAGCCACGGCTGCGCGGCGATCACCGGCAATGTCGGCAGCAGCAGCGCCACGACCAGCGCGGCGCCCAAGTGCACGCGCGCCCGGCCGACGTGATCGGCCAGCCATCCAAGGGCAAATGCGCACGCCGTATCGCCGAGCAGGATTGCGGAGCCGAACACAACGGCCAGTTCCGTTGCGACACCATGGTGGACCGCGAACAACGGCAGTAGCGACAAAGCGAGTGTATCGAACAGCGCAAAGAAGCCTGCACCGACCACCAGTGCCGGCATGCGGGGTAGCACCGTTTGCCAGGCGCTATGGGGCTCGTCGTCGGCCGGGCCGATGTCGCGGGGGATGCGCATCACCCACAGGCCCGGCAGCGCCAGCAGGAAGATCGCGCCGCACAATGCAAAACGCCATCCCGGGTAGTCGGCGATCATGCTGACCAGCAGCGGGCCAGCCATCTGGAACAGCGTGAAGTTGGTCGCGTACAGCGCGACGATGCGCCCACGCGATCGATCGTTGGCGAGCTGGTTTACCCAGGCCTCGGTGATCGTGAACAGCAGCATCAACGCGGCGCCAGCGGTCGCCCTCAGGAGTGCCCAGGCAACGAGGTTAGTCGTCAATTGCATCGCAAGCGTCGCGATTGACGTTATCCACACCGTGACGATGATGGCACGCCGGGCGCCGATACGTGACGTGATGCGCGCCGCGAATGGCACGATCGCGATACCGCCGCCCGCCTGTGCGGCGGTCAGCATGCCGACCACGTGGGAACCATAGCCGGCCTGCATCAACGCCAGGGCGGTCAGCGGCAGCGTGGCGCCGATGCCTAGTCCGACGACGGCAACGCTGACAATCAACGCAAAGAAGTCGCGTGTAAAAATAACTTTCATTCGTCGTATTATGAGGCCGGCGTACCAATGGTGGCAGGCCCATTATCGTGGCGCCGCGCCCGCGGCTGATCGCAGCAGGCGGCGCGGGTTGTTCAGGCGCTCAGGAGGGTGTCACGCAGGCCGGCGCGCGCCGCTCCAGACTGTAGGACCAAGCTGCCAGCACAAGCGCACCGAGCGCCATCGCGATGCCCACGTAGGGTAGCCAATGCAATGGCCAACCCGCGCCAATCGCGGCGCCGCCCAGCCATGCGCCGCTGGCATTGCCAAGGTTGAATGCCCCCTGGTTTAACGTCGAGGCGAGGTTGGGGGCGGCGCTTGCCCGTTCGACGATCAGCATCTGGACCGGTGGCACCACGGCGAAGGACAGGATACCCCAGACGAACACGGTGGCCATGGCCGCCGCCGGAAGCTTCATCGTGAACGAGAAAACCGCCAGCGCACATGCAATGCTGAGCAGGAGCGTCTTAAGCGAGGGCAGCAGTCGCCAGTCCGCCAGCCGGCCGCCGAGCGTGCTGCCGACCGTCAGGCCAAGGCCGAACAGCAGCAGTACCAACGTCACGTGATGCGGCGTAAGTCCAGTGACGTCCTCGAGGATTGGCGTGATATAGGTGAACACCGAAAACAGACTCGCCGACGCGAAGACGCTGATGCCCAGCACCAGCAGCACCTGCGGGTTCTTCATCACGTTGAATTCGTGACCGAAGCTGGCCCGCTGCATCTCGATCTTCGCGGGCAGCCACGCCCCGAGTGCGGCGGCGGCCAACACCCCGATCAGCGTAACCGCCCAGAATGTCGCGCGCCATCCAGCCATCTGCCCGAGCGCGGTGCCCAGTGGCACGCCGAGCACGTTCGCCAGTGTCAGGCCGGTGAACATCAGCGCAATGGCCTGCGCGCGGCGGTTCGGCGCGACCAGTCCCGCGGCGACGACCGACCCGATACCAAAAAATGCGCCGTGGCAGAACGCAGTGACGACGCGGGCCCCCATCAACACCGCATAGTCCGGTGCAACCGCGCATAACAGGTTGCCCACGATGAACACGCCGACCAGACTCATCAGCGCACGCTTGCGGGGCAAGTTTGCCGTGAGCATCGCTACGATCGGCGCACCGATCGTGACGCCGAGTGCGTATCCAGACACCAGCATGCCGGCGGCCGGAATCGATACGCGCAGGTCGCGCGCTACGTCCGGCAGCAAGCCCATGATCACGAACTCGGTGGTGCCGATGCCGAAGGCGGCAATGGCGAGGGCGATGAGCGGCAAGGGCATGAGCAGGCTTCGTGGTAGGGAACCGCGGTCCGGGGCGCGCGGGATATGTGCACAGAGGCCGTGAAGCGCCATCTTACTGTATCCGGGGAAACCCTGCTGCTGCACCTCGTCGATCGCGACTCGCCGTCGATCGCGCACAAGTCATGCGCCGCGCGGCCATCAACTCATATTGTGCCGCCGTGTCGCCCGGTGCCGGCGGACGGCGAACTGCCGGGCATCCGCGAGTCCTTCGTCGAGCGCGGCCCGATAGCCGCTGGCCCCGTTACGCATGAGCGCCAATGCCGGGTCCGGCAGTGGCGCGTTGTCATAAGCCGACCGGCGGTCGCGCACAGTGCCGCCCGTGCCTTGTAGCATGGCCACTGACGCTCGTGAATCGGCGTCGAGCGCTTCGAATGCCTGCCGCAGCGGCGTCGCATAATCGATGGCGTTGCGCGCGTAACGCCGCTCCAACACGATTGTCGTGGCCGTGCCTCGACGTTTGGCATGCATGGACGGGCTGTGATGGGTGGGGATGATGGGCGCGCCGGCCCCATAGTGTCGCGATTCACCGTGCGCTTCACGCAGGCTGCGATATCAAGCGAGCTTCCGATGCTTTGCTGTTTTACGCGAAAGCCCCAATGGGCCGGTGCAGGAGCCGGCAGGTTCTGCGAGAAAGGCGTATACCGTTTTTCAACGGCGGCCGCGGATGGCGACGAGCGGGCCGGACGGGAACGGTACGTTTTTTGAGTCACTAGTGCGGATTGTCAACGAGCGTTCATCCTGGGCGTGATGTAATTGCTGCCGTGCTGGGCGACGGCCGCGGTACGCCGCAACGTGACATTCTCGCTGCGTCGTATTTTCCCGCCGAGGTGCACGAGCGCGAAGCCGATGCGCTGGCCCAGTGCTGCGGCTATCACGGTGACGCCAAGGAATACCTATCGCATGGCGTCACGAATTGATGCGGTGACGTGGCGCGCCGGATGCGGCCAGCGTCAGGCCGGAGGGCGTGGTCGGTTAACTGACGCGCCACTCCCCTGTCGAAAAAGGCCATGGCGCCGCAGGGCGCGATGCCGGTTGCGCCGTGGCGTGCGGACTCTTCGTGCTACTGGCCGAGCCGCTTACATTGTCGCGTGTGACCATCGCGTCGGCCGGATGCTGTCGTTCTGGCATGCCGTGGCCTGCGTTGCACTGCTGCTGCGATGCAGGGGTGCCTTGCTCGGCGTCATAGCCCCTGTCGTCGGCTTGGCCGTAGCGTGCGCAGACGAACTCGACGAATGCGCGCGTCTTGGCCGCCATGTATTGCCGCTCCGGGTAGACCACGGACAGCGTGGTCTTGCTTTCCAGGATTTCGCAGTCGGGCAATAGCTGGACCAGCCTGCCGCTGGCCACGTCACGCTCGACCACGCGCTGCGGCAGCAGCGCGATGCCCATGCCGCCGACAGCCGCGGCGCGTAGCATCTGCGCACTGTTCACCACGTAGACCGGCTCGGGCATCGCCAACTGGTACTCTGCGCCGTGCGCATCGCGCAGGCGCCAGAGCCGGCTGCGGTCACTGTGCGATTGCGCCAGCAACGACAGCGCAGGCAGGTCATTCGGCGCTTGCGGCGCGACGTGCTCGAGCAGGTAATTCGGCGAGGCGACGATCACCGACGCGCACGAACTCAGGATCTGGCTGGAGAGTCCATTGCCCGGTGCCACCGCGGCTTGCACCAGCCCAACGTCGTAGTTGTCGCCGAGCGCGTCCACGGCCTGGTCACCCAGCGTGACATGTAAGCGGATCCGCCCATGACGCTGGCGGAACCCTTCGACCAGTCCGATCAGTTCGTCGCCAAGCGATGTCGAAGCGGCGACACGCAACGTGCCGCGAGGCTCGTCGTCTCCGTTGACCACGGTTGCTTCGATGAAGTCAAGTTCCTCGAGCAGTCGACGACAACCCTGTAGGTAAACGTATCCTGCCTCCGTCAACGACACGTTGCGTGTCGTGCGATTGATGAGCCGCGTGTTCAGGTGGGCTTCCAATGTCGCGATAGAACGCGTGACCAAGGCATTGGAGACATTCAGTTGCTGTGCCGCGCGCCGAAAACTCTGTGTTTCCGCGACCCGGGTAAACACGCGCATGGCCTGGATCTGATTCATTCTGAGCTCGTGGTCGAGAAAGATTATGTTTGACAGCCGATTGTTTTTCCCATATTAAAGTTGCCCGGCCTTCGGTGTTCCGTTGGGGAAATCCATTCGGGATCTCAGACAGTTTATAGAGGATTGCGGAGTCCAAGCAAACGGGGCGCGACAAAAATCGACAATTCGTCAGCGGATTGCATCAACGAATGGACGTACCCGCGGCGCGTAATGTGCTCTGATATCGCGTTATTGCCCCAGTATCGTGGCCCTTTCATGCACCCAACCTCCTGTACATCGGATGGATGCGGCCCCGGCGTTCTGTGTAAGTTATTTCGAAAATTTCAACAGGCACAGGCAATTTTGCTCCGTTGTTGCATTCAATGAGTAACCATTGCATACGTGGCCATTGACAGGCGGCAAAAGATGAATATCTTCACCGGTTCGTTTGGCTTTGCCACTTTATCCGTGAGGCGGCCGACGGTTGCCACCGCCGGAAAACAGCTTGCGCCTATAAGATTACGGGCTGTTTCAAATTATATCGGCGAACTTGTGCCGCAGAATTGCTGGTGCCTAAAAGGCATCGCCGTCGTGCATTTTGGGGTGGCATTACCCCGTTGTGTTCGGATTTTTTATTTTTGATTTCGATATTCGTTTCAATTAGAAAAATTTTTCCTATATTGTTTCGATTTTGTTTTCTATTGGCGCAATGGAGACGGCAGCTTCGCGAAGCTGCTCACTTAGGCCGGCGAAGTGCCCGGTCCATTTTGTCGGCGTGCCTATACAATACTCAGCACAACGGCGACGCATGCGGCGACTGCGGCAAACAGATCGACCGATTTATACCTGAAGGCGCCGGCGATCAGTCCAGCTAGGGGCCCGGTGATGCCCAGCGACAAATCGAAGAGCACGGAATAGGCGGACAACGTTGTGCCGCGGCTGTCCGGTGGGACTTGATGCAGCTACGCGGTGGCGGTCAGCAGCACGCCACTTGCGCCGCATGCGAGCAAGCCGCGCATGACGGTTGGCCCGACAACTAGACAGCACCGGCGCACGACAGGCGCTGGCTGGCAGAGAGTGGCACGCACCCTCGACGCGCATCGGGGCGCGAGGCGCCCGCCGCCGTAGCGGTTGGACGGTATCATCGAAGGCGGTCGTCACAGGTTCGCGGCGGGCATGCCGTCGCCATCAGGCGGCCACCGTGCCGGCATCGCAACGATGATAGCGTGCGACCGCCGGTGTGTGTGTCAAGCCTCTATCGGACGTGGATCCTATCAGTCGGCGGTGTCAATCTGTGCACCATGCTTGACCCTGGGGCCGCGCGGCGCCGGCGACCACGTCGGACGCTGCGTCGCGCCGCCATCGACGATTACGATATAGCGCCCGGCCCAGCGCGATGCCTCGCGATCCGGCTTAAGCACCCACAGGAAGTGGCCTTCCCGGATGCGCATCTCATAGTCAGCATCTAGTATGCCGTAGTGATCCAGAAACGTGTTGAGTGTGCCTGGGATTCGGATACAGCCTTTCGAGTGCCGCATGCCGAGCAGCGATTCGAGCCGGTCGGGATCGGTAGAGTGCATTTGCAGCCGCATCTGGCTCGTTGCGCGAGGACCCCAGCCGCGCTGTGCCTGCGCCCATCCAAGGTCGTAAATTCGCTGGTCGTGCGCGCCATAGCCGCGAATGCCATTATCGTTGAGCGTGCCTTCGGCGCGAAAGTCCATATTGTCCGGAGTATGCCGGAACACTCCGAGCGGCGTGATGAAATGGTCATAGCGACCCGGCATGCCGGTGGAAACAGGCGATGCGCCGATCACCTGCCAAGGGTCCGACGACGCCTGACGCCACATCAACACAAATGCTTGTACGAACGGATTGCGGTCCACGACGGCGACGAATTCGTTTGCCGCGTCAGGCAAGCCGGCTTGGACGAGCGCGTTCTGCAGCAGTTGCCCATAGTGCGCTTGGGCAGTGGCGGGTATCGACAAGGTGCGGTTGACAGTCTGCTCATATAGTTTCCGATAGTCGAGCGCGGAGAGCACATTGGTATAGCGCGGCAGTATGGGGGTGTCGCACGGCGGTGCGTGGGTGGCCGAGGCCGTGGGTTGGGCCGGTGGCCGCACGGGCGACGAGGCCGGCGTTTGCACTGGAACCGGCACCGATGATGAGCCAACGGCAGATGATTGCCTCGGGGCAGCCGGTTGCTTGGGGGCAGTGGATGAGCCCGGGGCGGCCGGTGAGGCCGGGGCAGCCGATGAGCCTGAGGCAATCGATGAGCCCGGGATGGCCGGTGAGCCCGGGGCAGCCGACGAACCTAGGGTAGCCGACGAGCCCGAGGACGTAGATGACCTGGGGACGGACGACGTGACAGGTGTGAATGCCGTTTCGATTACCGATTTGACCGTGTCGAGGGTCGATTGTGCGCTCGATCTCGGCCGCAACGCAGGCTCGGCCGCTGTTGCGCCGGCGCTGGCGTCGGACTGCTGTGATGCGCCTACCGCGGGCATCGGCGTCCAGAGCGCCAGCGCAATCCATGCGAGCGCGAGCATACGGCCGTGCAGTAATCTGGCCGAAGTGCAGTCGAACTGAGAGAGGCCGCAAGCCGGGCGCTGTGCGTTGTGCGCTGATTGATGGAGAACAGGGGAAGGGTGGTGTGTTTTTTGCATCGCCGATAGACCGTGCTGCACTGCCGGAGTTCGCGCCACTTGCCGGCGTGCCGCTGGTTACGCGGCGGCGCTCGATCCCAAAGTGCCGGAACGCAGCGGCGGCGCATACGCGGCCGACATCAACCCGAATGCCGATATAGGGGGCAATGGACCGTCCCGGCAAGCCCGCCCGACGGGTTTCGTCGACGACGTCTACGTATGTATGGCGTATCGCGCATTCGACAATGGGTCGACAGCAGTGCGCGGCCCCGATAGAATCGCGGTCCCGCGATCTCCGACGGCCTGCCGCAATGGACTATCAGGCGATCCTCCATAAAATACAGCACGACATCACGCCGTGGCTCGGCAAAGGCCGCGTCGCGGACTATATTCCCGAGCTTGCGAAGGTTGACCCGTTGCACTTCGGCATGGCCATCGTCACGTTGCGAGATGAGGTCTTCTGCGTCGGCGACGCTTGGGTTCCGTTCTCGATTCAAAGCATCTCGAAATTGTTTGCGTGCACCTTGGCCTTCCAGTTGCAAGGCGACGCGTTGTGGCAACGTGTCGGCCGGGAGCCATCGGGCAATGCGTTCAATTCACTGGTGCAACTCGAACATGAGAACGGGGTGCCGCGTAACCCCTTCATTAATGCAGGTGCCCTGGTGGTCACCGACGTGCTGTGCCGGCGTTTCGTCCAAGCGGAAACAGCGCTCGTGCAATTCATGCGCCGTCTGGCCGGGCGCTCGGATATTGACTACAGCGCCAATGTCGCGGAATCGGAGCTCGCGCATTCGGACAGAAATCGCGCGATGGCGCATTTCATGAAGAGTTTCGGTAACCTGCAGATGTCAGTGGACACCGTGATCGACGCGTATTGCCGGCAGTGCGCTATCGAAATGAACTGCGTCGACCTGGCTAGGGCGGTCTTATTCCTGGCCAACGGCGGCGTGGTGCCACACAGCGGCGAGCGCGTGCTCGGCGCAAGCCCGGCGAAACGGTTGAGCGCATTGATGCTCACTTGCGGTACGTACGATGCCGCCGGGGACTTCGTCTACCATGTCGGATTGCCCGCTAAGAGCGGCGTCGGTGGCGGCATTGTTGCGGTATTGCCGGGGGAACTCGGCATTTGCGTGTGGTCTCCTGCGTTGGACGCGAATGGCAATTCACTGGCCGGCATGCAGGCGCTCGAGTGGCTGACGACACTCAGCGGACGGTCAATATTTTGACGCGTCGCGCAGGCCTGGCGCGGGCGGCGCCCATGTCGCGGCAGCGGGAATACATCGCATTGGATCGCCGATACGGCTCGGGCGGCGTTGATACTATGATGCTCTATAAGGATGGCGGGCCAGCCGTTGCCGGAGTGGAGCCCGTCGTCGAAGTGGATGCTGATGCTTGAGATGCAGGTGTTTGTGTTGCTTCAGTCGCCGCGGCGGCGGCCGCCTCGACGCTTGTGCCGGCCAAGCGGGCCCGCAGGGGCATGGCCGACGGAGTCGACACCACGGGTGTGTTCATCTTGAGCGGGGCGTCGGCTGGGGTGGCGGCTGGTTCGAGCAGCGGCGCAACCGGTTCCTTCTCGGCGGCCTTGGCGGCAGCTGGCGACATTGCACTGTTTAGCAACATCGACGTGCCCATCGGCATGATCAGCCTGGAGTCATGAATCGGCCAGGGCCGTACCGCGACGCGCAGCATGGGCGGCGCGATGTGCATCGTTGCGGCGCTGTGACATGTGTGGTTGCGATGCTGAGTATCGTGAGTGCGTAGCGACGCGCCGTGCCTATCATGCTATTGTGGTTGATAATGCAAATAATTATCATTAGTATTATAGTCCGTTCCAAGTGCCCGCGCTGCCCGGACGAGGGCTCTAGCGCGCCTTTTTCGCCGTAACTCGTAGGCATACTTATCAATGACGCGTAATAAAAAGACTTATCGCGCCCTGCTGATCGCCACTTTATTCGTCAGCGTAAAGTTGGGTTTTGCCCAGGACGGGGTTGCCCAGCCCGTGCTGCCCACGATTGCGGTCAGCGCGTCGGCCGAGCACGGATCATACGATGCAAGCCGTTCGCGCGCCGGGACTAAGACGGACATGTCCTTGATGGATGTGCCGCAGACCATCAACATCGTGCCACGCGCGGTGATCGATGACCAGAATGCGGCATCGATGCAGGACACGTTGCGCAACGTGCCGGGAGTCGGCTTTTCGGTCGGCGATGGCCAGCGCGATCAAATCACGATCCGTGGCTTCAACAGCATCACGGACCAGTATGTCGACGGCATACGTGACGACGCGATGTACTATCGCGATTTATCCAATGTGCAGCGGATCGAGGTCTTAAAAGGACCGGCAGCGGTACTGTACGGGCGCGGCTCGGCAGGGGGCATCGTCAATCGTGTGCTTAAGCGGCCACAAGCCGAGCCAGTGCGGGATATCGGCGTGATGCTTGGCACGCGTGGCGAGCGTCGCGGTGAAATCGACATGGGCTGGAACGTGAATGATGCGGCACGCTTCCGTATCACCGGCGCCGCTGAGAATTCGCATAGTTTTCGCGATCAGTTCGCGTTGAACCGCCAAGCAGTCGCGCCTTCGGCGCAATTCAAGCTGAGTCCGGATACGGTAGTGAACGTCGAACTCGACTACCTACACGATCGCCGCACGTCCGATCAGGGTTTGCCCGCCTATATGGGGCGGCCGGTCGATGTGCCGATCAACACTGCCTACGGCTCTGCCGATGCGGCGAATAGCTCGTACAATGACGCTTTGGCGAAAAGCGCAACGGTGTCGCTCGATCACCGTTTCAGCCATTCGCTAGCTTTCCACGGCGCGCTGCGGGCCTACGATTTCTCACTGGAGCGGAAAAACTATGTCACGTTCCAGCCGATCAAGGCGGCGGTGCGCCCGATCGTCACGCTCGACCAGTCGACGCGCCAGCGGACCGAGCATGGCGTGGATGGCGTCTTTGAGTTGACGCAGCAAACGACGCTGCTCGGCATGCGCCACGAACTGCTGTATGGGATCGAACTGTCGCAGCAGCAGAAATTCGACACGATCTATGGCGTATCGAAAGTGGCAACGTACGATCTGTACCATCCACAGTTGATCGATCTACCCGGCGTGCCGCCCGGGAGGCCGGCGCGCACGAATGCTGCGACGGTCGTCGGCTTGGCCGGCGTGTATGCGCAGGATCTGATGGCATTGACACCGCAGTGGAAGCTGCTCGCTGGCCTGCGCTTTGACTATTTGGATCAGATTCGCCACGATTACACGTCGTCCAACGTGAATCTTGCACGTACCGACCGTGCATGGAGTCCGCGCGTCGGACTGATTTACGAGCCGCTCGAGTGGCTGACGCTGTATGGCTCGTTTAGCCAGTCTTTCTCGCCGCTTGCCGATACCCTGATCAGCTCGGGTGCATTCGTCAATGGTGCAGCGCTGGCGCCGCAAAAGACCACCGCATACGAAATTGGCTCGAAGTTCGACCTCGGTGGCAAGGCGACGGCTACTGTTGCACTGTTCGACATGCGACAAACGAACCAGCAAATCGGCGATCCGGCCAATCCCGGGTATGCGCTACCGATCGGCACTCAGCACGTACGGGGCTTCGAAGTCGGCTTTTCTGGCGAAATTGCACCGAAGTGGTCTGTCTACGCCGGTTATGCGTATTTGAACGGCACGGTTGACGGATCGCCGCAATCGACGGCGGCTGGGCTGACGCTGGCCAGCAACACGCCAGGCCTGATGCCACGCCATAGCGCGAGCCTGTGGCTCAAACGCGAGCTTCCCTACGGCTTTTACGCGGCCGCCGGCGCACAGTTCCAATCAGCGCGCTACGCATCTGCGAGCGATCAGGTCACGCTGCCCTCGTTTACCGTATTCAATTTGGGCGCCGGCTATCGCAGCAAGAAAATGGATGTGACGCTGACGCTGGACAACCTGTTCGATCGCCGCTATTTCATCTCGGCGCATGGCAATGCCGACATGTTCAACATGCCTGGCGAACCCCGTACGCTGACGGCCACGGTCAAGTGGCATCTGTAAGCACGATGCTGTGCGCTAAAGAAAATTCGGGTTCTTGAAATAGTCCTCACCCGTCCATATAATTAGCACTCGCCGCACGTGAGTGCTAACAACCCGTGCCATCAGGGCGCCCGGCTTGCCGGGTGCCAACGTTAAAAAAGCGTTCTTCAGCCTGAAACACAAAAGGAGTATGTATGAACCTTCGTCCTTTGCACGATCGCGTCATCGTCAAGCGTCTGGACCAGGAAACCAAGACGGCGTCGGGCATCGTGATTCCCGATGCAGCGGCTGAAAAGCCTGATCAGGGCGAAGTCCTGGCCATCGGCCCGGGCAAGCGTGATGACAAGGGCGCGCAGATCGCGCTCGACGTCAAGGTGGGTGACCGTGTGTTGTTTGGCAAGTATGCTGGCCAAACGGTCAAAGTCGATGGGCAGGAGTTGCTCGTCATGCGCGAAGAAGACATCATGGCGGTCGTCCAAAAGTAACGGTCGCAGTTCGGCTTTCCAAAGATTTCAAGGAGTTAGAAGATGGCAGCTAAAGACGTTGTGTTTAGCGATTCCGCCCGTGCGAAGATGGTCGAGGGCGTGAACATTCTCGCCAACGCAGTGAAGGTGACGCTCGGCCCGAAGGGCCGCAATGTCGTGCTCGAGCGCAGCTTCGGCGGCCCGACGGTGACCAAGGACGGTGTGTCCGTCGCGAAGGAAATCGAGCTGAAGGACAAGCTGCAGAACATGGGCGCGCAAATGGTCAAGGAAGTGGCTTCCAAGACCAGCGATAACGCCGGTGACGGTACGACGACGGCGACCGTGCTCGCGCAATCGATCGTGCGCGAAGGTATGAAGTATGTCGCCTCGGGCATGAACCCGATGGACCTGAAGCGTGGTATCGACAAGGCGGTTGCCGCCGCAGTCGACGAGCTGCGCAAAATCAGCAAGCCGTGCACGACGAGCAAGGAAATCGCGCAAGTCGGCTCGATCTCGGCCAATAGCGACACGTCGATCGGCGAGCGCATCGCTGAAGCGATGGACAAAGTTGGCAAGGAAGGTGTGATCACCGTCGAAGACGGCAAGTCGCTCGCCGACGAACTCGAAGTCGTCGAAGGCATGCAATTTGACCGTGGCTACCTGTCGCCGTACTTCATCAACAACCCGGACAAGCAAGTCGCTGTTCTCGAGAACCCGTACGTGCTGCTGCACGACAAGAAGATCTCGAACATCCGCGATCTGCTGCCGGTGCTCGAACAAGTGGCCAAGGCTAGTCGCCCGCTGCTGATCATCGCGGAGGACGTCGAAGGCGAAGCGCTT
Organism: Mycetohabitans sp. B2; assembly: GCF_021733735.1. Classification (NCBI taxonomy): domain Bacteria; kingdom Pseudomonadati; phylum Pseudomonadota; class Betaproteobacteria; order Burkholderiales; family Burkholderiaceae; genus Mycetohabitans; species Mycetohabitans sp. B2. The sequence continues at coordinate 106,241 of NZ_JAHKSP010000047.1, read as the reverse complement.
GCGACGCTGGTGGTGAACAACATCCGCGGCATCCTGAAGACCGTCGCGGTCAAGGCGCCTGGCTTCGGCGATCGTCGTAAGGCGATGCTCGAGGACATCGCGATCCTGACCGGTGGCCAGGTCATCGCCGAGGAAACCGGCCTGTCGCTGGAAAAGGCTACGCTGCAGGAGCTGGGCCAAGCCAAACGGATCGAAGTCGCGAAGGAAAACACGACGATCATCGACGGCGCGGGCGAAGCGAAGAACATCGAGGCGCGTGTGAAGCAGATCCGCACGCAAATCGAAGAAGCGACGTCGGACTACGATCGCGAAAAGCTGCAAGAGCGTGTCGCGAAGCTCGCGGGCGGCGTGGCAGTGATCAAGGTCGGCGCGGCCACCGAAGTCGAAATGAAGGAAAAGAAGGCGCGTGTCGAAGACGCGCTGCACGCCACGCGTGCCGCCGTTGAAGAAGGCATCGTGCCGGGCGGTGGCGTCGCGCTGATCCGTGCCCGCACTGCGATCGCCAGCGTCAAGGGCGAGAACGCCGACCAAGAGGCCGGTATCAAGATCGTGCTGCGTGCGATGGAAGAGCCGCTGCGCCAGATCGTGGCGAACGGCGGTGAAGAGGCCAGCGTGGTGGTCGCGGCTGTGGCGGCCGGCAAGGGCAACTACGGCTACAACGCAGCGAGCGGCGAGTACGGCGACCTGGTCGAGGCCGGCGTGGTCGATCCGACGAAGGTCACGCGCACCGCGCTGCAAAACGCGGCGTCCGTTGCTGGCCTGCTGCTGACGACTGATGCGGCGGTGTGCGAGCTGCCGAAGGAAGACGCACCGGCACCGGCCGGCATGCCGGGCGGCATGGGTGGCATGGGCATGGACATGTAAATTCGGCTCGCCGGATGGAGTCCGAGCGGCGCCCCGTGGCGGGCGCCGCTCGCCCGACTATAAAAAAACCCGCATCGCTGCGGGTTTTTTTATAGTGCGCCGACTGCTGCCCGCCACCGGTCACGGTGACCAACACAGAGCGGTGTCTTGTCTCGCGTGAATGTTAGCGGGGCTCAGGTCAATGACGCAACGCGCCGGCGGGCGTGTTCGGCTTCGCAGCCGGCGGACTTTGACCTTCGTCTGTGGTGCGGGCCCAGAAGAAGCGGTCCAGCATGTATCCGCCCATGCCCGGTCGATAGGCGTGCTTGATGGCCTGGTGCACGTACTCCTGCGCCTCGCGCACTGCCTCGCCCGGGTCTTGACCATTGGCGAGCAGTGCCGTAATCGCAGCGCCCAGCGTATCGGCAAGCCCAATCAGCCGCTCGCTGCCGCGGTCCCATGCATCCTGACGGACCTGACCTTCTTCGCTGAACAACGTGTTGAGCAGTTGCGAAGGCCGCGCGTCGGTACACAACACGTATTCACAGCCCTGCTCGAGCAGGTGGGCGATGGCACCGTCGAGCGTGATCGGATCGGCATCGGCATCCGGCTGCGCCAACTGCATGAGCGTCGCCGGGTCTGCGATCAGCAACGTCGTCTGTGGCGCGAGCAGTTCCGCGATCGACTCGCGCAACTCGTCGCCGGCCAACACATGCTGCTCATCGAGCGTGAAGTCCGGAACCAGGATCAGCGGCAGATCGTCATAATCTGCGACAACTTCCGCAATTGCGCTGACAATTTCGGCCCGTGTTGTCGCGCCGACTTTAAAGGCAGCAACTGGCATGTCCTCGAGCAGCATCCGGGCTTGCGACGCGACCGCCTCGGGGTCCAGGCCGGTCACGTCGCCGGCGGCCGCCGAATCGCGCACCGCATAGCCGGTCAACACCGACACCCCATGGCAGCCGATGCTGGCCAGCGTGAGCAGGTCGGCCTGCAGGCCGGATGCGCCGGTCGGGTCCGACAGGCCAAAGGTAAGAACAATCGGAGGGGTGTCGCTGGACATGGAAGGCGTGAAGCGTTACAGGGGGATGGCGAGGGCTGCGGCATGGCGGCACAAACCCGCGTTTTCGAATCGGCCGGCCGCGCTGCATAACCGTTGCTAGGCAGCGACGCGGCGACAAGGTACCATCGTGCCTTTCATTGTAACGGATCACTCATTCGACGCGGCAACAAGATGGAATACAAGAGCTGGATGTGCCTGATTTGCGGTTGGATCTACGACGAAGAAGCTGGTCTTCCGGAAGAGGGGATCCCGCCCGGCACGCGTTGGGAGGATGTCCCGATCAACTGGACGTGCCCCGAGTGCGGTGCACGGAAGGAAGATTTCGAGATGGTCCAAATCTGAACCACCGAGCGCCAACACGTTGCATCGATAGCGAGCAGTGTGCACGCGCATCGATTGGGGGCATGGAGTCCCCGCTGTCGCTCGATGACCTCGCCCTGGTTGCACGACCGGTGTCGGCGGCCGTTCTGTATCCGATCAGCCGCCTGGAGGCGTGGTTGCTCCTGCGCGTGCGGTAGGAGCCACGCGCTGTTTGCTGGTGCTAGTGCTAGTGCCGGTGCCGGGTGCTGATGCCGGTGCTGCGAGCCCATGCCGACGACGCGCCGGCGCTGCTCGAGCAGATCGGCGGCTGCCTGAACGAGCTGCCGGATGGCGTCATGGAGTTGAGAGGTTCAGACCCTTACGGCGTGTGTTGGCTGGACGCCGGTGCGTTGCGCTGTCCGCGTTTCGACTGCGGCAGGATGGCAGCGACGTTGCGCAGGCCCATGCCAAGCGTGTGATTGCACGATTGGACTTGCTGCTTGCGCAGCACGCGCGCAGCATGAGCTATGCACCGTCCGGATTGGTGCGCGCCACGCTCGAGGCGGCGTGGCAACGTACGCGCTGGGCTGTGCGGGGAACGGGCGAGACGCTCAAGCGGCGGTTGTACCAGATTGCCGTCGGCATTCCGCTGCCCGATCCAGCTGCCGTGCTGTTCGACCTGGACAGTGCAATCGAAGGCAGGCCGGCGCGTGGCCGGGCTATAGTGGAGTCGGCAAAGTGCCATCATCGAAGTCGCTAGGGACCCCCGGGTCTTTGCTAAAATCTGAAACATGTCAAAGACCACTGATCGCATCAACCTGACCAACCAGTTCCTGATCGCCATGCCAAGCATGGCTGATCCCACTTTTTCCGGAACGGTGGTGTACCTCTGCGATCACAGCGAGCGCGGCGCGTTCGGGCTGGTGATCAACAGACCGACCGATATCGATCTGCAGGCGCTGTTTTCTCGCATCGATCTGAAGCTAGAGATCGAGCCGCTGTTGCACGTACCCGTCTATTTCGGCGGGCCGGTGCAGACCGAGCGCGGCTTTGTGCTGCATGAGCCGGTTGGCAGCGGCAACTATACGTCGTCGATGTCGGTGCCCAGCGGGCTGGAAATGACCACGTCGAAGGACGTGCTCGAAGCGGTCGCGAACGGCAACGGGCCCAAGCGCTTCTTGCTGACGCTTGGGCATGCTGGCTGGGGCGCGGGGCAGCTGGAGGACGAGATTTCGAAGAATGGCTGGCTGACCGTCGAGGCGGATCCGAAGATCGTGTTTGACGTGCCGGCCGAGCAACGTTTCGACGCGGCGCTCGCGCTGCTGGGCATCTCATCGACGATGCTCTCCGGCGAGGCAGGCCACGCATGAGTACGGCGGCGGCCACGCTGCTCGCGTTCGACTACGGACACAAGCGCATCGGCGTGGCGATTGGCAACACGCTGACCCGCTGCGCTCGGGCACTCACGACCATCGAAAACCGCAATCGCGAATACCGTTTCGCCGCGGTAGGCGAGTTGATCGGCCAATGGCAGCCGCTGCGGCTGGTCGTCGGGCTGCCAGTGCATCCCGATGGCGCACCGCACGAGATGACGCGGCAGGCGCGGCGTTTCGGCAACCAACTCAATGGGCGCTTCAACCTGCCGGTGACCTGGGTCGACGAGCGCTATTCGTCGGTTGCGGCCGAAGCGGCAGGCGCGCGTGGTGCCGTTGTGGACGCACAGGCCGCCTGCATCATTCTTCAGCAGTATTTTGACGAACAGAGCTATCCGAGAGTCGATGATGAGTGCCGCCATTGCGTCGATTGACGCGGAACAGTTGTATCGCGCGATGCGCGACCCGTTGCAGGCTGCGTTGGGCGATGTGATACGCTCGGGCACAACCGCGCTGGCGGGGATCTATAGCGGCGGCGCGTGGATTGCCGAACGGCTTGCCCAAGACCTGGGCGCGGCCTCTTTTGGCGTCGTCAATGTCGCGCTGCACCGCGATGACTATGCGAAAAAAGGCCTGCACAGCCAGGCGCAGCCCACGTCGTTGCCGTTCGGCGTCGATGGCATGCGCATCGTGTTGGTGGATGACGTGTTGTTCACCGGGCGCACGATCCGTGCCGCGATCAACGAGCTGTACGACTACGGCCGCCCGGCGTGCGTTGAGTTGGCCGTGCTGGTCGACCGCGGCGGCCGTGAGTTGCCGATTGCCGCGCGCTTCGCTGGCGCGGTGCTCGACGTGCCGGCGACCGAGACGCTCGTGTTGCGGCGTGACAGCCACGGCGCGCTGGCGTTCGTCACCGAAGCGCGAGCGTGGTGACGACAGCGTCGCGCCTATGGGCGTACCGCGCGTTGGCTAGTGTTGCATTGCTTATTTCATCCGGTGACGGCTACGCGGCTGTCACCCCGTTCATGATCGAACCGCGCTATCCATGAATACCGCTACTCCAGAGCCCGCCGAACCGACGCGCACCGCCGCGCCGCACGCTGATGGGCAGCGCCCCGCCGCGCCAGCACCCGGCGCATTCTGCCCGGGTTTCCTGCGCGGCCACCCGCAATTGAATCGGCATGGCGAGCTCAAGCATCTGCTGACGATCGAGGGCCTGCCCCGCGCGGTGGTCACGCATATCTTGGATACCGCGGCCCAGTTCGTCAGCGTGACGGACCGCGATGTCAAAAAGGTGCCGTTATTGCGCGGTAAATCGGTGTTTAACCTGTTCTTCGAGAATTCGACGCGCACACGCACGACGTTCGAGATCGCCGCGAAGCGGCTGTCCGCAGACGTGCTGAATTTGAACATCAATGCGTCATCGACGAGCAAGGGTGAGTCGCTGCTGGACACGATCAACAACCTGTCGGCGATGCATGCGGACATGTTCGTCGTGCGGCATGCGCAAAGCGGTGCGCCGTACCTGATCGCGCAGCACTGCGCACCGCACGTGCGTGTGATCAATGCCGGAGACGGTCGCCACGCGCACCCGACGCAGGGGCTGTTGGACATGTACACGATTCGCCACTACAAGCGCGATTTCACGCAACTGCGGGTGGCCATCGTCGGCGACATCCTTCATTCGCGCGTCGCGCGCTCCGATATCCATGCGCTGACCACGCTGGGTGTGCCTGAGATCCGCGCGATCGGACCCCGCACGCTGCTACCCGGTGGGCTGGAGCACCTTGGCGTGCGCGTTTTCCACGACATGCAGCAGGGCTTGCGCGACGTTGACGTGATCATCATGCTGCGTCTGCAGAACGAGCGCATGAGTGGCGCATTGTTGCCGTCGGCGCAGGAGTACTTCAAGACGTGGGGCCTGACATCGGAGCGGCTCGCGTACGCCAAGCCCGATGCGATCGTCATGCATCCGGGACCGATGAACCGCGGCGTCGAGATTGAATCAAGCGTCGCGGACGGCCCGCAGGCCGTGATTTTAAACCAGGTCACGTTCGGTATCGCGGTGCGCATGGCGGTGATGGGCATCGTCGCGGGTAACAACGACTGAAACGCAGCGAACACAGCGGCAAGCATTCGAGAGCATGTCTACGAGCATGAAGATTCATATTAAGGGTGGTCGCGTTATCGACCCGGCGGCGGGCACCGAGCAGCAGGCGGACATCTGGATCGCCGATGGCCGCATCGTCTCGATCGGCGCCGCCACGGCGCCATTGCACGATGCGCAAACCCTCGATGCCACGGGGCTGGCGATCGCCCCGGGACTGGTCGATTTGTGCGCGCGGCTGCGCGAGCCGGGATACGAGTATCGCGCGACGCTGGAGTCCGAGATGGCCGCGGCGCTAGCCGGCGGCGTGACTAGCCTCGTGTGCCCGCCCGATACTGACCCGCCGCTGGACGAGCCGGGGCTGGTCGAGATGTTGAAGTTCCGTGCCCGCAATTTGGACCAAGTCCATGTGTATCCGCTCGGGGCATTGACGGTGGGCCTGAAGGGTGAGGTGATCACCGAGATGGCCGAGTTGACCGAGGCGGGATGCGTCGGCTTCACGCAGGCGGAACGGCCGATCGTCGATACTACGGTGCTGCTGCGGGCGCTGCAATACGCGAACACGTTCGGCTACACGGTCTGGTTGCGGCCGCAGGACCCGTACCTGGGCCGAGGTGGTGTCGCCGCCAGCGGACCGGTCGCGTCGCGGCTCGGGCTGTCGGCGGTGCCGGTGGCCGCCGAGACGATTGCGTTGCATACGATCTTCGAGCTGATGCGCGCGACGGGCGCGCGGGTTCATCTGCAACACTTGTCGTCGGCGGCAGGCCTCGAGTTGGTGCGCGCGGCCAAGCGCGAAGGGCTGCCGGTCACGTGCGACGTCACAATCAATCACGTTCACTTGATCGACGTGGACATCGGCTACTTTGACGCTCAGTTCCGCGTCGATCCGCCGCTGCGCTCGCACCGCGACCGTGATGCGATCCGCGCGGCGCTCGCTGACGGCACCATCGATGCGATCTGCTCGGATCATACGCCTGTGGACGACGACGAAAAGCTGCGGCCCTTCGGTGAGGCGTCGCCCGGGGCGACCGGACTGGAGTTGCTGCTCTCGTTGACGCTCAAGTGGGCGGCTGAGGAGAAGCGGTCGCTGGCACACGCGCTGACCAAGGTCACCTGTGCGCCGGCTGGGTTGCTCGGGTTGCCGGCGGGCAGGCTCGAGCCCGGCGTCACTGCGGACCTGTGTATGTTCGATCCCGCCGCGCATTGGCATGTTGAGCCGCGGGCGCTGAAAAGCCAAGGCCACAATACGCCGTTCCTGGGCTACGAATTGCCGGCGCGGGTGCGCGCTACGATCGTCGCGGGGCGCGTCGCGTACGACAGCGGACTCCGGCAGGCGTGAACCGGTTGTCAGTCGCATGGCGTAAGGCACGGCTCGTCGCGCACGTGCTACATGGCGCATGGACGGTCGCGACGCGCTTTTCGCGCACCGACGACGACGGTCGCCGGGCATTGACGCGACAGTGGAGCCTGCGCTTTCTCGCGCTTGCCGGCGTGCGGCTCGTCGTACACCATGACGAGCGTCGCGTTGACGCAGGCACAATGGTGGTCGGCAATCACGTCTCGTGGCTCGACATCTATGTAATCAATGCCTGGCGGCCGACACCGTTCGTCTCCAAGGCGGAGGTGCGCGCCTGGCCGGTGGTCGGCTGGCTGGCCGCCAAGCTCGATACCGCATTCGTGCAGCGCGACAAGCGCAGCGACGCAAAGCGGATCATGCACGAACTGGCGCAGCGACTTCAAAGCGGGCGGCCGATCTGCGTGTTTCCGGAGGGCACGACGTCTGACGGTGTCGAGGTGCTGCCTTTTCATGCAAACCTGTTCCAAGCGGCGGTGTCGGCCGGTGCGCCGGTCCAACCGATTTGCCTGATGTACGAGGATGCGCATGGGTGCCAGTCCACCGCGCCCGCGTATGTGGGCGACATCACGCTTGGGCAATCGTTGGGCGCGCTATTGCGCCACGGGCCGTTGACCGTGCACCTGTACATCGGCGCCGCGCTCGAGGCGGGGACGCAGCGACGGGTCGTGGCGCGTGATGCGCAACGCGTGGTGAGCGATGCGCTGAGCGAGTTGCAGCAGCGTGTAAAGCCGCCGCTGACGCGTCCGGTGCTGGCGCAGGCGCCGACGTATGCGAAACGGCAGGGTGACGCGCGATCGTGCGATTCGGCGCCGCCCGCCGCCCCGACGCTGGGCGAAGAGCCGGACCGCGCCGCGATCTGAACGCCTCAGCGTTGCTTGTCGCAGTCGATTTGGATCACGGTCCGGTGCCGTGGATCGGCGTCCAATCGTACGGCGGACAGCTTTCCTCCCCAGACACAGCCCGAGTCCAGCGCGATCACGTCGTCGCGCACCACCAGGCCGAGCGCCGCCCAGTGGCCGAACACCACCAGCGTGTCGGCGCTGCGGCGCTGCGGCACATCGAACCATGGCATGAATCCAACCGGTGCAGCATTCGGGCTGCCGTTTGCGCCAAATTCCATCCGTCCGTGCGCGTTGCAAAAGCGCAGGCGTGTCATTGCATTGATGATCACGCGTGAACGCGCGTCGCCTTGCAGCGTATCGCGCCACGTGTCCGGCTCGTTGCCCCACAGCGACTGCAGGAACGCTTTCCAAGCGTCGCCCCGCAGTTGCGTTTCAATCTCGCGCGCCAGCTCGAGCGCGACGCGGGCATCCCATTGCGGCAGCACGCCGGCATGCACGAGCAACCGTTGCCCGTCGTAGTGCGCGAGCGGCCGATGCCGCAGCCAGTCGATCAAGTCGGCGGCGTCCGGCGCGGCGAGGATGTCATCGAGCGTATCGCCACGCTTGGGGCGATGCACGCCGGCCGCGATCGCCAATAAGTGAAGGTCATGGTTGCCGAGCACGGCCACTGCACGATCGCCGAGTCCGATGATGCGGCGTAGTGCCGCAAGCGACGCGGGGCCACGGTTGACTAGGTCGCCGGCGAACCACAGTTGTGTATCGGCCGACGGACCTAGCTTGTCGAGCAGCCGATCCAACGCGTTGCAGCAACCCTGGACATCGCCGATGCCGATCGGTGGGGGGGCGGCGGCGTTGTGGCCGGGGCTGGCTACGGCGTCCGGTTCGACCATGTAGTTGGTCGGCAGCGATTTCAAAATGCGTGTAAATGACTTCATAAGGGTCGGCTGAATAGGCGCCAGAACATCCATTCGGCGCTCGTTTTTTAGAGTATGTTAAAAATTCTCAAGTGCTCAATATCGTGCACTAGCATCTCGCCTGTGCCCTTAGAGCGTCAATAAAAGATCACGGGCTGCAATAGTATCGGCATTCGCATTTTTCTGTGTCGCTCAAGCGGGGCGCCGGCGCCCTTGCTTTATGGCTGGACGCCTCGCGTCAGCCAGCAACCGCGCGTGCTGCTTCACACTTTCTCGGGGATGGATAATGACAGACGAAACGCAGCGGGCCCTGCAATACAACGCAGATTAGCAATGTTTCCCAGGTCAACAATGTTCGCGCCAATGGCGGGGATTTCTCCACGCGCTGGCCGAGGAATTTGCCGCGCAACTCGATGCGCAGCAACTGCGTGCGTTGACGGGCCGCATCACAGGCGTGCCAAGCCTCGCGGCTGTAGTGGCGCCCGCATGGCGACGCGTTTCCCATGCGGCAACGGCAACTATACGTCGTCGATGTCAGTGCCCAGTGAGCTGGAGAGGGCCGCGTTAAAGGACGTGCTCAAAGCGGTCGCGAACGGCAACGGGCCCAAGCGCTTTTCGCTGACGCACGGGCAGACTGGACGAATAGCGATGAGAGACTCGATGATGATTGCCGGTACCCCTTCGATCGATGCAGAAATGCTGTATCGTGTGATGCGTGACCCACTGTGCGCGACGCTGGGCGACGTGGTCCGCTCGAGCGCGACTGCGCTAGCAGAGATTCACAGCAGCGGCGCATGATTGCCGAACGGCTTGTGGGGACCTTGGCGCGGCATCGTTTGGCATGGTCAACGTCGCGCATTGCATTGCGACGCATGCTTCACGGCCATGGGCGTACAGTCGGCCCGATGGGGGCTGTCAGCTCCTCCTTTATAATTTACTTTTAAATACTTGTTTTCGTGCACTGATTCGGCCCAAGCCGCGATAGGGGTAGCGGGCTCGTGCACATCCGTTGGCATCTAGACCGAAGGTAGTTCAATGATTCTTGTAACGGGAGGCGCCGGCTTCATTGGCGGTAATTTCGTTCTCGACTGGCTGCAACGCAGCGAAGAGGCGGTGCTCAATGTGGACAACCTAACGTATGCCGGCAATCTTCGCACGCTAAAGTCACTTGAAGGTAACCCGTTGCATTGGTTGGCGCGCGTCGACATTAGTGATCGGTCTGCATTGGATGCCTTGTTTGCGCGACACGCGCCGCGCGCGGTGGTCCATTTTGCTGCGGAAAGTCATGTAGACCGCTCTATTCATGGTCCAGCAGCGTTTGTACAAACTAATGTGGTTGGTACCTTTACGCTGCTTGAGGCAGCCCGTGCGTATTGGAGCGGCCTGAGTGCCGATGCGAAAACTGCATTCCGTTTTCTGCACGTATCAACCGACGAGGTCTTCGGTTCATTGTCGCCGGATGATCCGCAATTCTGCGAGACGGCGCCGTATGCACCGAACAGTCCGTATTCGGCGACTAAGGCCGCGTCGGACCATCTCGTTCGTGCATATCATCACACGTACGGCTTACCCACTGTCACGACACATTGCTCGAACAACTACGGGCCTTATCAATTTCCGGAAAAACTGATCCCGTTGACGATCGTTAGCGCATTGGCGGGCAAGCCACTTCCCATTTATGGCGACGGGCAAAACGTGCGTGACTGGCTGTACGTGCGCGATCACTGCTCGGCAATACGCAAGGTGCTTTTCTACGGCGAACCTGGCCAAACATACAATGTCGGCGGTTGGAACGAAAAGACAAATATTGAAGTCGTGCAATCGGTGTGCGACCTGCTCGATGCGCTCAAACCCAAAGCCAGTGGTTCGTATCGTGATCTGATTGCCTTCGTCGCGGATCGTCCAGGCCACGATCGCAGATATGCAATCGACGCGCGTAAGATTGAGCGCGAACTCGGCTGGAAACCCGCAGAGACATTCGAGAGCGGTCTGAAAAAAACAGTTCAGTGGTATCTCGATAACCAGGACTGGGTTAACGAAGTGCAGTCCGGCGAGTACCGCCAGTGGGGCGCAGTTCACTACACTTTCAATGCGCGTGATGGTCGAGGTCGTTAAGCATGGCGAGAAATACACGTAAGGGAATCATTCTTGCCGGCGGATCGGGTACGCGGCTTTATCCTATTACGCTATCGACTTCCAAGCAATTGCTGCCGGTGTACGATAAGCCGATGGTTTATTATCCGCTGTCGACGCTGATGATGGCCGGAATTCGAGACGTACTCCTGATTTCTACACCCGATGACATACCGCGCTTCGAGGTTATGCTGGGAGATGGTGGGCAGTGGGGGATGAACATACAGTATGCAGTGCAACCTTCCCCCGACGGTGTAGCTCAGGCATTCATTATCGGACGACACTTCATCGGCAACGATGCTTCGACGCTTATTCTGGGTGACAACATCTTCTATGGTCACGATTTGGTGAAGCAATTGGATCGTGCTAATGCGCAGCAGGAGGGGGCCACTGTATTCGCGTATCATGTACACGACCCAGAGCGCTATGGTGTCGTGGACTTTGATAACAACTTTCGTGCGTTGTCGATCGAAGAGAAGCCGGCTAAGCCTCGCTCCCACTATGCTGTCACAGGATTATATTTCTATGATAACAATGTCTGTGATATTGCAGCATCGATTAGGCCTTCGGCGCGCGGCGAGCTCGAAATTACCGATGTGAATTGCGCGTATCTCAGCGCTGGCAAGCTCAATGTTGAAGTTATGGGACGTGGCTTTGCGTGGCTTGATACGGGAACACACGACTCGCTCATTGACGCGGCGACGTTCATCGCGACGCTTCAAAAGCGTCAGGGACTTGTTGTCGCGTGTCCCGAAGAAGTCGCGTACCGCCTTGGATGGATTGGTGCAGACCAGTTGCGCAAGCTTGCAGCGCCCCTTGCGAACAGCCAGTATGGCAAATATTTGCAAACAATATTGACAGATCAGATCGCATGGCAATCCAGGTAATTCCTACTTCGCTGCCCGACGTTAAGCTCATCGAGCCGCAAGTGTTTGATGACGCGAGGGGCTTTTTATTTGAAAGCTTCAATGCACGCGATTTTGCACGACTGGTTGATGCCAATGCAGTTTTCGTCCAGGATAATCACTCGCGCTCGGCGAAAGGCGTCTTGCGCGGACTGCACTACCAGATTGAGCATGCGCAGGGTAAGCTTGTGCGCGTCGTGCATGGAGAAGTCTTCGATGTCGCAGTCGATATTCGACGAAGTTCTCCCCACTTTGGTCAATGGGTTGGCGTGTATTTGTCCGCTGCGAATCGGCGGCAGCTATGGGTGCCGCCCGGATTTGCTCATGGCTTTCTGACGTTGTCCGACAGTGCCGAGTTTTTGTACAAAACCACTGATTACTGGTTTCCCGAGTTCGAGCGCAGTATTTTATGGAACGACCCGGAACTGGGAATCGAATGGCCGCTACAAGGCGATCCTGTTGTTGCTGCAAAAGATGCCGGTGGTAAGCAGTTGAGTGAAGCGGAGCTGTATGCATGACGGTCGTTGAGCGGAAACGTCGCAGCGAAGCGACGATTCTGGTGACAGGTGTGACGGGGCAGATTGGCTCTGAATTGGTTCGCACAATGCAGGGCTTGGGCAAAGTGGTCGCTGTTGATAGGGCCACTTTTGACTTGACCGAACCAAATCAAATGCGTGCCGTCATACGCGCGATCAAACCCACCGTGATTGTGAATCCAGCGGCTTACACGGCAGTCGATGCTGCGCAAAGCAATCCCGATTTAGCAATGCAGGTCAATGCGAAGGCCCCTGGTGTGTTGGCTGAGGAAGCGAGGCGGGTGGGGGCTGCGATGATCCACTATTCGACGGACTATGTCTTCAACGGCGAAAAGGATTCACCGTACGTTGAAGAAGACGAGGCTGACCCCAAGAATGTTTATGGCTTCAGCAAGCTGGCCGGAGAGCGGGCAATTGCAAGCGCCGGCGCGCACCATCTAATCCTGCGCACAAGCTGGGTCTATGGCATGCGTGGCAGAAACTTTTTGCTGACGATGCTGCGTCTCGGAAGAGAACGAGACGAAATCAAGGTTGTGGCTGACCAATTTGGCGCGCCAACATGGAGCAACACCATTGCGACGCTGACCGCACATATCGTATCCCAGGCGCTAGCCGCCCATGATACGCGACAATGGTGGCAAGAGCGCTCAGGCCTTTATCACCTGACCGCAGCCGGCTCGACATCATGGCATGGTTTTGCCAAAGCCATCTTTGATGCAATAGCGTTGGAGCGTGTGCCGACTGTGATGCCGATACCATCATCTGACTTTCCCACACAAGCGGAGCGACCTGCGAATTCTTGTTTGTCTAACGGTAAGTTGGAGCGCGTGTTTGGCTTGCAGTCACCGCAATGGGACCAGGCGTTGAAGTTGTGTCTTCAAAGCCACGCTCGGCTCCGCGATCATCCCGTCAGCTGACGTTTTTTAAAGGCGGAATTCTCTTAGCAAAAAGGCCTGCCCTGAGCGGACAGCCTATATTGGAAGAAAACTGCGCCATCAGTCAAAGCGAGCGCGGGTTCGATCAATGTCAACGACAGCATCAACAGTGTATGATACGCGGTTACCCTAAAGCAATTCATCGATTTCCGCCAGTGTGACTCGAGGCTAGCCCCCAGGCAAGGGCTGATTTTATTCGTGCGAGCGCGACCATTCCTATTTGGCAGTGATTGTCCACCGGCATTCGGTTCCCGTTGCAGGATCCCAGCCAGATTACTGGCACGCCGCGTTGCCCTCAAGCTCTGTCTCCATAGCACCGTGAATGCATTTGCTTGGTTGCAGTGCAATTTCTCGCAGGATCGTGACAGCACTCCCACTAAGAGCACCAGTAAACTTCGGTTAGTCCATTACCAGCCTATCCCTCACGGAAACGTGTTTTCTGAGATACCATCATGCAAGCGAACACCCATCAACTCCTCCAGGACATTGTCTGGTCCACGGCCGAGGTTGGTGCCCCGGATGCGCTTTATTTCCGGGCAACCCCTCGAAACGCTTGGCGTATCCGACCCGAAAGCGGCGCAGCCTGGTCGGGAGATCCGGTCGAGATGGACGGGACATTAAATTTCAGCACGTTCTTCGGCGGTTTCTCACTCACGACGTGGTGCCGTGAATGCGGATTGAACGGAATCACGCTCGAAATCGCATTCGAAGGCGATGCGCTGCTCACTATTTGGCATGACAATGGGCGCGAGCCCCGTCAGTTACTGTGGTCTGGGGACGTCGAGGCGCTGCCGCGCATCGATTCCGGCCATGTTCACGTTAACCTGAACGGCCTGGCAGGAAAGAGCGGGCTGCTGTATCCTGAGTTTCAGCCAACCTCGCCCCGCTTCACGCTAAAATCGGTGCGATACATGACCGACCAGCCGCCGCGGCGCAAGGTCAGGTTGGCAGTGGTAATGCCGACGTTCAAGCGGGAAGCTTATGTCCGGCGAAGCATGGCGCTACTCGAGCGCATCATCCGCGCTAACCCTGCCGGCGCGATCGAACTCATCGTGGTCGATAACGGGCAGACGCTTGAGCGTGAGGCTCCGCCTGGCATCCGGATCGTGCCGAACCGGAATTACGGCGGCGCGGGCGGCTTTGCTCGAGGCGTGATCGAAGCGCTTTCGGAGCAGGATCCTTTCACCCATGTGCTGTTTTGCGACGACGACATCGCCGTCGAACCGGACTCCTATGCCCGCCTGTTTAATCTGCTGCATTATGTCGGCGACGACAGGATCGTCGCGGGCGGTATGCTCAACATGCAGGATAAGGGCAAGCTGCACGAGCTCGGTGCACGCGTCCGTGGCCTTCGGTTCTGGAGCGTCAAGGGTGGCGCAGACCTGACCTCCCAGGAAGACGTCATCCGCTACGATGAACCCGAGTACGCGACCTTCTACGGCTGGTGGTTCACCTGCTATCCTCTCGCGCAACTGCGCGAGAAGCTGATGCCGTTCCCGTTCTTCGTCGGCTTCGACGATGTGGAAATGGGCATGCGCCTGTCGAACGAGATGTCGACGGTCACGCTCACCGGGATTGCCGTATGGCACGAGGAGTTTCACAAGAAGGAAACGAATTGGCGCTGGTACTACCATGCACGCAACGGTCTTGCCGCCAATTACATATACGCTAACGATGACCGCGCGGTCACGGATGTATTCCGGCAAGTCCTCGGCGCACTGCTGACGTATCGTTATGAACGGGCGGCTAACCTCCTCGATGGTGTCCATGATGCGCAAAAGGGTCCGCAGTTCATCCGAGAGCTCGTACCTGACGAATTCCATGCGGCAAAGGCGAAGGCGCAAAAGCAGCTTATGCGCCCTGTTTCCGCCATGCAATTCGTGTCCGAGAAGTTTGCGCCTAAGATGGCAAATAGCCGACTGCGCAAGCTGCTCGTCATGGCGACGCTCAACGGCCACCTCCTTCCGTCTTTCATGATGCGCCGCGCTACGAATGCGTTCGACGATGGTTGGGCAATCGAACCCCTTCACTCAATGCGGCTGCAAGCCATCTTTCGCAAGCCGACCGTGCTATATTACGAGCCAACTACTCACCAGGGCTTGCTCTGTTCGATGGACCGCAAGCAGTTCTTTACACTGGCGATACGCGCAGCGAAATTGTACGCAAGCGTGAAGATCAACGCATCGAAAACCCGCCGACTCTGGCGTTTTGCCGGTAAGGAGATCACCTCAGAATCTTTCTGGAGGACTTATCTCAGTCTTCGAAAACAGGCTGACGCATGATTGACACGGATCGCGTTTAATTCATTGAGACAAAGAAATGTCAGGCGGGGTTTTTTAACCGGTCTCGATCACATGACCGACGCACGTCGAGTATGGATTCTCGACTATTTGTCAATCTTCCGCGACTCGACCGTCAGTGCAACAGGCTTTGTTTCGGATACGATTACCTGCAACGACGAGGGTACGCGCCTCATCGAGCGTGCTCGACAAGGCTCATGGGTGATTGGTCACGAAATTCCCTCCCGACTTGCTGCGGTGCTGACTGCACACGAGGTCACTTACGTTGACATTCGCGTGTCGCCGTTCCGCTTTCTCGCGCACGACTTCATCCTTGCGATGAGAACAAACTGCCCACGAATCTTTAAGCACATATTGCCGTTCAGGATTTTGGATGCACACCTTAAATTTAGCGCAAAATCCCTCGAGCTTTCATTTCGATACCGAAATCTGGGTCAGCATTCGATTCCTGAAAATTCTGCTGTCGTCCTGACAGACCAGCATCCCAACCGACAGTATCCATTGCGATGCTCCGTGCGCGCTTGAAGACTATCGAAGCCAGCTCATTGATATTTCTGCACAGTATTCACACGTCTTCTATCTCGCCCGCTGCAACGACTCCGTCGACGACAGGCGTTTCCTTGAAGCAATGGGCATTCCCAGACTCGATGCGAATCTTTATGGCGTTTTGAGTTCGGCAAACGTTTCGACGGTTGTAGGAATTCGTGGTGGTGCGCTCGAGGAAGCGTATTTTTGGCAAGTGTGCACGCGTGCTGGACCAGATCACGACGCCGATCTCATGTGACGGTGCAATTGGACACACGGCACTTCATCAACGTTTCAGTTGCGAACGTGATTGCGTCGACATTCTGGAAAACGTTGTACCGGTCACGCATCTCCAATTTGGTGCTGCGACTCTTAAAGCCCTCGCGGCCGGCAGTCCAGCAGATGTCTGATTTTCTGCGCAGAGCGGTCAACATCTGGAACGCAGCCGCAGCCGCAGCCGCAGCCGCAGCCGGATCGAATCTCGATACCGGAGTGGGGCACACCCTCGTCGGTCAACCAATCTCCAGTTTGTGGGATTTGCAAGAGGCAGGCATATTGAGGCGAGATTCCTGCAAATTTCGACGAGGTTCGGATGGGTCCGAAGACGCCG
Organism: Mycetohabitans sp. B2; assembly: GCF_021733735.1. NCBI lineage: Bacteria > Pseudomonadati > Pseudomonadota > Betaproteobacteria > Burkholderiales > Burkholderiaceae > Mycetohabitans > Mycetohabitans sp. B2. Next base: position 89,498 of record NZ_JAHKSP010000047.1, on the reverse strand, counting down.
GTGCCAGAGGGAGATTTGTTTCGCCAACCGCTGCGCGAGCAGATCAACTTGAAGCATCCGTTGGTTCGTCTGGCCGATCTGATCGACTGGGACCGACTAGGTAGCCTATGAAGTACAACGTCAATGGCTGGCGGCGTGACGGCCGGCCGTTCATCGTGAAGACACTTGGCCGCCTTGGTGCTGATATATCCCGGCCTGAAACAAGGTATAGCGGAACCGTGGTGCTGGTACATTTCCATAGTACTATGAGGCCCCAGAATAAAAAGGTTGGCGTTTCTTCTTACCACATCGTAGGTACGTTCTCGCTTATTTCGAAGCTCTTCGGTTAACCTGCTAATCGACTTGCTGTGAGCTTGAACATGCTCGCTTATTCTTACGTGATAGAAGTGATCGTACCGTGTTCGAGAATTACACGACGGGTTGCTAATCTGTCAACGAGCCCGAGATCATGCGTTGCAATGACAAGGATACCAGCATCACCAACGAACTTTTCAAGCCGCTCTTCAGCCTTTTTCTTAAAGCGCTCATCACCGACGCTCATCCACTCGTCCATCAACAAAATCTCTGGCTTGAGGATGGTTGAGATTGAAAATGCTAATCGAAGTGTCATGCCGGATGAATATGTGCGGACAGGCATATCCAGAAAATGACCAAGCTCGCTGAATTCGGCTATTTCTTCAGATAATGCTTCAATTTTTTGGGGCGTTAACCCAAGAAATAGTCCACGCAAATACATATTTTCATAGCCTGTCGATTCACCGTCCATTCCAAGCATAGAATCGAGCAAACTGGTCACGTGTCCCTCTACTACTACCGTGCCTTCTTCAGGAACATATACACCGGCAAGTACCCGCAGTAACGTTGTCTTGCCAGCACCGTTTCCACCGATTAGTGCAACCCGTTCTCCTTTTTCAATGTTTAGGCTGATATCGTGAAGTGCTTCTACTATAGTTTTTTTTGTCGGATTGTTGTCAACGAACCGACCACCGGTTGCCGCCGCCATTACCGTGCGCTTGAATGAGCGCGCTCGGGCATCATAGATCGGGAAGCGGACCGTTACGTTTTCAAGTGAAATACGCATTTATTTAAACCTTGTCAGAGCCAATATGTGACTCTATGTCGATACCTTGCCAGCATATATGCTGCAATTGCGGTCCCAACGATGGCCATTGCAGACGCTCGAATCCAGATTGCCGCAGCGGGCATTGCGCCAAGCAATGGTTCGCGCATTAGCTCCAATAGGTAGAAAAATGGATTTAAATGGAGAAGATTTTGCCTTGCTTCCGGCAGCTGTTCTGCCTTCCATATAATCGGGGTAAGGAAGAACATAACCTGAATTAGGTTGCTGATTACGGGTTGCATGTCTCGAAAGCGTGTACAGAAAATGCTAACCAAGCAACCAATCCAAAACAAGTTCGCTAGTACCAGAACTGCGGCAAATGGTAGGCACAACAAACTGACATTCAAGTGCACTGGAAGGACTGCCCATATGAACACGTATACGAGAATATTGTGTGCAAGAATAATTGTATGCCGATACATAACCCGGAACACAAACATGGATAATGGTAGCTTCATCTGGCGAAGATAATGAGAAGAGGCGGAAAATGCTTCGCCAAAATCATTAATCTGCCCGGAGATGAATCCCCAGAACATTAGTCCTAGTGTCAGGTGGGGGATGAAGCTTGCTGGATCGTAACTGAAAAGTGCTCCATAGAGTGGTCCCATTGCAGCAATCATCACGCCCATGCTGACCGTTAACCACAACGGTCCCAACATAGAGCGACGATAACGCTGACGAATGTCCTGCATCCCTAGGGCTAGCCATAGTGTGCGTTTACGCAGTCCTTCCTTGACGTCTTTTATTGCGCTCGAATAATCCACATTCAGTAGCTGAAAAATTGAAAACGAAATTGTATTGCGGTGATATCCGCGTCGCGCTATGCACGTGAGCTAGATATCGCTAAATAGCTCGTTATATTCAACTGCGGCTGTTCCGATTTTCTCCTTTACGTCGCATTCCGTAAGCAAATTAATCGGCCAAAGCCTTCGACGCGTCGCTGTCGAGCGTGTCCAAACAGTGTCATGAGGAGATGTGTGCTTTAGATATGGCTTTACAGCCCCGCTAGCCGATGATTGTACGTGCTGAAGGTTGTACCGGTGGGTTCCCTACAATAGACTCAAATCCTGTTTAAAGTTTGCCAAGGTTGCCCATGTGCGGACGGATGCTTTAGAAACTAGCGTATTGTACCCCGAAAAGCCGAATGCCCGAAATTTTGCTTCGGGGGAGTGGGGCGCTCAAAAGGGCAGACTAGTGTCCTTCAGCAATCTAAATTGTGAGATGCCTGCTATCTCGAATGGAGCGTCGCCATAGGCTAAGCGATGAGATCTTGTGATCGCGTAGGGCTACGTATGCGTAGCGGACCATCGGTAGCCATAATCGCCACGGCCGGGCTCGACCATAGTGACGAAATACCGCAAGTTGATTGCGCAGGGTGTAGTAGTGCTTGATGCCAAATGGACCATGTCGCAAACGGGCCAGCGGCGAACGCATATGGTCGACAATACTACCGGGCGCTAGCAGCACTTTCCAGCCTCGTTTGCCTAGTCTTAACGAATATTCAGTATCGTCATACGCGAGAAAGAACTCATGCAGAGGCAATCCGACCTCGACGGCTGCGTGCGCGTTCAGCAGAAAGCCAACAAATGATGCAGTGTCTATGCCAGTAAATTTTGTCTGGTAAGCCGAAAATGGTACGGATGGCTCTGCCAACGTTGCTGGATCGAAATTGCGCCGATGCTGGGGAGCTAATTTGCCAAATTCCCACACAGCTGAACATACGGCGCCGGTTCTCGGTTGCGCGTCGTGGGCTACGTCGATGAGTTGTGCAAGTGCATTCGGACGAGCGATCGCATCATCGTCCATCAACCAGATCCAATCGGCGCCCGCTGCTAATGCGGTCTCGATGCCGACCGCGAATCCGCCTGCACCGCCAAGATTTTGTTCAAGTCGGCAGACTTTTACATCGCTACGAGTTGCCAATAACTGCTGTGTTTCCATGCCACTAGCATTATCGACGACGATGATGCCAGAGGGCGGCCGGGTCTGCCCGACTAGCGCGTCGAGTGCTTGAGCCAGCAATTGTGGACGATCGCGCGTTACGACGACGGCTACAATGTTCACTGCAACGGCTCCACAACAAACGCTGGCATTGGCTCACCTCGTTGCTGCGCAACGAAGAACCTATCCGCTGTTTCCAGCGCCTCTTGAATCGTGACGTGCATATCGAGGTAACGATACGTGCCAAGCCTGCCAACGAACGAGATGTTGTGCTCGCGACGGGCGAGTTCAACATAACGCGCTAGCAAGGATTTTTCGTCAGCTAGACGAATCGGATAGTATGGAACATCGTTCTCCCCACAAAATCGGCTATGTTCTTTGAATATCAAAGTGCGTTCGTGCTGTTCCCACGGTGCGAAGTGTTTATGTTCGGAAATGCGCGTCCATGGCACGTCCACGTCGCAGTAATTGATCACCGCATTGCCTTGATAGTCGCCATCGTGCCGGCTTGCTTCGAAGTCGAGAGTACGGTAGCCGAGTCGGCCTTCACCGTAATCGAACCAGCCATCGATCGGTCCGCTGTAGAAGATGTGGTCGAAGCCGGCTGCAAGTGTACGATCGAATTTGACATTCAGTTGCAAACGAATGTTTGCGTGATCCAGCAACTTTTCTACGATAAACGTGTAGCCGTGTTTCGGCATTCCTTGAAACGTGCTGTTATAGTAATTGTCATCGTAGTTGAATCTTACTGGTAAGCGTTTAAGGATGTTTGCAGTGAGTTTCGATGGTTCCAAACCCCATTGCTTTTTAGTGTAGCCTTTAAAAAAGGCTTCATAAAGGTCGCGCCCAACAAAGCGTAAAGCTTGCTCTTCAAAATTGCAGGGTTCTAAGATCGATTGGTCACCAATCGACCCGATAAAGCGCTGGGCCTCATCGGGAGAGAATGTCTTGCCGAAAAATTGATTAATGGTCAGAAGGTTGATTGGCAACGTATAAACTCGACCTTTTGCAATTGCTTTTACGCGGTTTACAAATGGCATAAACTCGTCGAACTCGTTGACGAATCGCCAGACTTTTTCGTTGCTTGTGTGGAAAATATGCGGGCCGTATGTATGGACCATGACGCCCGTCTCTGGATCGCGTTCTGAATGACAGTTACCTGCCACATGCGCCCGGTTGTCGAACACTTGTACTTGGTAACCGTGTGTGGCGAGGCGGTGGGCGATTACGGCGCCGGAGAAGCCCGCGCCTACAATACCAATCTTTCGCATGAAACAATCTTTCGATCCCCTGTCGGGGAGAGTCAAACTTCGATGTACGCCGCCGTAAAGCGGCCCGTAGCCGCCTATGATAACTGATTGCGTAGCGGTGGGGGCGACTATGACGGAACCAGTGGAATGAACCGCACCGGCAATCGTGGAGGCAGGTTGGTTTAAATGAATGCAGGCACGTCAGCGGCATTTTGGGTTGCCTGTAGTTGTTTCCTTCATCCTCAGCGGGCAGGTTATAGCCGAGCGGCTCCATCAGCCGATGATGGCTGTACCAGGTCAGCCACTGCAGTGTTGCCAGTTCGATGGATGCCCTCGTTTTCCAAGGGGCGCGCTGATGAATCAGCCCGCCTGTACAGGCCGTTGATCGTTTCAGCCAGCGCATTGACGTTCCTATGTCAAGTAGTGCGCCCCGAATCGGCCAAGTTGCCCAGAATGAGCGGGTACAGTTCCCTGGCGATATAGCGCTTCAGGCAGCGATGAATTTACTTCTTAGACATGTCCTCCTTAGTCCGTCGTTCGACGTAAGCCCGTGTTCTCGAATCGCTGCGCATGCGCATCATGGCAATGATCAACAAGGCGTTGTTTGCAGCGCGGTCGCCGTCCCGGTTCAGGCGATGTCGGACCGTTTTGCCAGAAGACGCCTACAATGGGCTTGTGTCCTAGAGCGCTGCGAGTGCAGCTTCACTTTTCAGGCGTTTGGGATTAACGCCCGCAACAGCAACAAGCACTGCCGCTGTCTGAGGCTCGGCGCCAAATCGTTGTGGAAGCCGGCTGGCATGCTGGAGGGCTAGCCGCTCGAGCATCGTATCAAGCGTCTTGATCTCTTCCGCAAGCGCAGCCTGGTAGCCAGCGTTTGCAACATAGGTGTATCGCCTAACGAGCGCAGCCGTGCGTAGTTTGCAATGCATTCGGCAGTACCGTCTTCAGAAGGCGTTCGCGGATGTCCTGTGGAGCACTCACCAACAACGCCCGCAACTGATTGATCGCCTGCGGCTTGGCTTTGACGGCGCTGCAACGAGCAACGGAAACAGCTCGCATCGCTTCGGCCGCTCCAGACTACTCTTTGGGAATTGCCGTTGCTTTTCCGGCGAGGACTCCTCGCGCAGCCTTTTCCGCATCGGTGGAATCGGACTTTCCACGCAATCGGCGCGTAGCTCGATCAGAACGATTAACCTTCAGCACCTCGACATCGTGATCGTGCAGCACGCGTGCTAGGCCTGAGCCATACGTGCCGGTTCCTTCAACGCCAGCGCGGTGCAGAGGGCCGAGAGAATTTGCCCAAGACAGGAATTTAAGGTATTTCGCCGTTTCGGTAGACACCGACAGCGTTCCGAGGAGCTTTCCTGTTTCGCTGATTACTGCTCCGACATGCGTGTCGACGCCCAGGCCTTTTTAACAGTTCATTGGCTTTCTTCAAGATGTCGTGTTCAAGCCGCAATTGCCGGATGTCGCCTCGAAGCGATTTGACCGCTCCAGTACTGCCCGTTCAGGGGGTGCGGCGAATCGTTGTGGCGTTTCATGGATGCCGGAACCTCACGACCAAGTAATTTATTTTTTCAGTTATATAATATCGGCCTGTTCACGCCTGTCCTTTGAGCAACCACGCGCGTACTTTCCTCTCGAGTGCACAGCTCGATGACTGCCGACTGCTTCAACTTTCGGGGATGCGGTATGCCTTCAGCTTTGCCGACAATGCATTTCCTGGTTCCAGGGCGCAGCTCGTTGACCCAGGCTGCGAGCGTTCCCCGCCCCAGATATCACAATGCCCTCAAGGTTCCAGAAAGGCAGTGACCATAGTTTAAATATTGCTCGACGGCCGCTTCTTCTGTTCGACAGAGTACTTCGGCCTTGACTGCACATAGCGCGCCGGCAGATCATGACATCGTTCGTACTCTCGATGCCAGCTTTTGAGAGCATTTTTTGTCGGGTAGCCCAACTGACGGATGGTAGCAGCGTTGCGTTTCCCGAGTCTTATGGACAGCTCAACCGCTCGAATGCGCTCTTCGTACGAGTACTTGGACTACCTCCAAGTAGTCCAAGTTTGTCTGCACCTCGGAAAAGTAAATTTTCAACTAACGTTGACAGTTCGACGCGAATGCTCGCGGTAAAATAGCAGCGCAGCACGGCGTGGGAAGGCTGCGTTGCGGCTGCCTCGATGGGGCGCTTCGATTAACTTATACATTGTAGAGCGCCATGCTGATCTCCGTTTCAATTGTCACCTATCGTCAGCCGCTGGAAGTTTTGCGCAATACGCTGACAAGTCTTGGCGCCGCATTGAGACGCTTGGAAGGCCTGAAGGGATTAGCCACCCAGCCTTACGCTATGCTGACACTGGTTGATAACGGTACAGACCTACATAATTTAGACTATAAATCTGCACTCGCAGATTTCAACATTAAAGTTTCGGTCCTCTCCGGCCACGGTAATATAGGTTATGGACAAGGGCATAACCTGGCTATCAATGGCGCAAAATCGCGTTTTCACTTGATATTGAATCCAGACGTTGAAATTGATGAAGATGCGTTTTGGAATGCAATTAATTTTCTCGACAAGCATGCCGATGTCGGACTGATAACGCCGCTGATCGTCGGTGGTGATGGTGCCCAGCAGTACCTCTGCCGCCGCTATCCCACCGTCACCGATTTACTATTGCGTGGATTTGCTCCTCCAGCGCTTAAAAGGTGGTTTGATTATCGTCTTGCCAACTACGAGCTGCGAGAAATCCTCAACAGCCGAGACGTGGTTTGGGATCCCCCAATCGTAAGTGGTTGCTTCATGCTATTTCGCACCGACATTCTCAAGAAACTTGGCGGTTTTGATCGACGCTATTTTTTATACTTCGAGGACTACGATTTGAGCCTGCGTACTCACGCCGTTGCGCGGATCGCATACGTGCCGTCCGTGCGCATCGTGCACCACGGCGGCGGAGCGTCGCGTAAAGGCGCTAAGCACATCGGTATGTTCGCCCAATCAGCGTTTAAATTTTACCGCCGCTTTGGCTGGAAGTGGATATGACCGGTTTCGTTGTAACTGGAGCGAATGGATTTGTTGGTCGGCGGTTGTGCCAAGCGTTGCTCGGGCTTGGTGGCCGGGTCACCGGGGTGGCTCGTCATGGTCAGCCTGCTTGCGAAGGCGTACATAATTGGTTGAGTGTAGGAAACGATTTTGATGGGCTCGAACGGATGTGGCCGCGTTGCATCCGCAGCGACTGTGTAATCCATCTCGCCGGCCGCGTTCATATTATGCGCGATGAGGCTGCGCACTCGCTTGCCGCGTATCGCGCAACTAATGTTGACGGCACAGTTCGCGTTGCAAAAGCAGCGCGCGCCGCAGGAGCGCGCCGCTTTGTCTTCGTCAGCAGTATCAAGGCAGCGGGCGAAACGGATGGCGGTAGCCCTTTAAAGGAAACAGTCACGCCTGCACCGGTTGATCCCTATGGTTTGTCAAAGTTGGAGGCGGAACGAGCGCTTACCCTATTCGGATGCAGCACCGGCATGGAAATTGTCATTGTGCGCCCACCGCTAGTGTATGGGCCGGGTGTGCGCGCCAATTTCTTGCACTTGATGACAGCGATTGACCGCGGGATTCCATTGCCACTTGGCTCCGTCGATGCGCGCCGCAGCATGGTCTTCTTAGATAATCTTGTAGATGCATTGATACATTGCGCGCTTCACCCATCTGCCGCAGGAGAAACGTTTCATGTGAGCGATGGCTCGGATTTGACGGTGGCGGAATTGGTGCGGACGCTTTCACAGCAGTTGAATGTACCCACGCGGCTTATTCCTGTCCCGGTGCGGATGCTGCGGATTGGGGGCCGGCTTACCGGCCGCTCAGAAGCGGTTGAGCGTCTAGTCAGCGACTTGCGGCTCGATATATCGCATATCAGCGAAGTGTTAGGGTGGCGTGTCCCATACTCTATTGAAGAAGGCTTGATGAAAACCGCTATGTGGTATCGAGCGACTCACTGAAACGAATGTCTCTTATGCAGGGTTTAAATCTCTCCCCTTTGGAGACGTGCGTGCTACTCGCCATGGCCGGGCTGGTCGCTGTTATTGCCATCTTGGCTTACCTACTCCAAACCGGCCTCGCGTGGCGTCTCGCCACAGATGTGCCGAACCACCGCTCGCTACATGTGCGGCCAACGCCACGCGTCGGGGGCTGGGGTATCGTTCCTGTCGTGGTGGTACTCATCTGGATGAGCGCACCAAAGCTATGGATGCCGGCCGCAGCGGCAGGTTTGCTGGCGGCGCTGTCACAGATTGATGATCGGCGCGGCTTACCTGCTCGGATGCGTTTTACTGGTCATTTGATTGCGGTGGTGTCGTTAGTGTTTGCCTATCGGACGCCTGTCCCCTGGTGGGAGCTGGCGCTCATGGCATTCTTGCTGTTGTGGCTAGTTAACCTTTACAACTTCATGGACGGTGCGGATGGCCTAGCGGGAGGCATGGCGTTATTTGGATTTGGCGGCTATGCATACGCGGCACTTTCCGCCAACCATCCGGACGTACAACTTGCCGCTGCGAGCGCAGCGATCTCCGGTGCTGCGGCTGGTTTTCTGCTTTTCAATTTCCATCCGGCCCGGGTCTTCCTTGGTGACGCCGGATCGATCCCGCTTGGATTCCTTGCTGGAGCGCTTGGCTATTGGGGATGGAGAGGCGGAGTCTGGCCTGTGTGGTTTCCGGCGCTGGCATTCGCCCCCTTCATTGGCGATGCTTCTGTGACGTTGTTGAAGCGGTTGTGGCGCGGCGAGCGATTTTGGCATGCTCACCGGGAACATTACTATCAACGGATGGTGCGTTCGGGGTTGGGGCATGCGACTACGGCGCTAGTTTGGTATGGGGTGATGGTGGCTGGCATAATGCTCGCCATCGTCGCTTTGCGATTAGTTTCCCTATATCAGTGGATGGCAGTGTTCGGCTGGGTGCTGGTGCTTGTGGCGATGGGTTATTGGGTTGACCGGCGTTGGCGTAGCTACGTAGCCAGTTCCACTCTTGTTGAAGGTCTTGGTGCCGATGATCAAACTTAAAGCCTCATGGCTATCAACCAGTGCTTTTGCGTTTGATTTATGCTCGGTTGCTTTGGCCTGGGCCTGCGCCTACATCATCCGGTTTAATGGAGCGGTTCCGGACGATTTTCTCACCGGCGCGTTGCATGCACTGGTTTGGGTATTGCCGCTGTATGGCGCCATGTTTCGGCTGCTTGGCCTATATCGCGGCATGTGGGTATTCGCGAGCTTGCCGGACCTGATGCGGATCGCCAAAGCGATCTGTTTCGGTGCCGTGCTGGTGATGGTTGCGTCCGTGATGATCCAACCGGTTCCTATCATTCCCCGATCTGTGTTGGCTGTCTCGCCGATGTTGCTTTTTCTGGGAATGGGCGGCGCTCGTGCGATCTATCGTGCAGCGAAGGAGTTTTATCTATACGGTGGGCTGGTCGGCCAAGGCAAACCAGTTTTCGTATTGGGAGCTGGCAATGCGGCGGCAAGTATTGTCCGTGAGCTAAAACGGTCGGGAGAGTGGCGGCTGGTTGGCTTGCTGGATGATGATCCTGTGAAGCACGGGCGTGAGCTTTATGGCTACCCAGTGCTTGGACCTATATCCGAACTGAAGCGATTTGCCGCTGAACTGAAGGTTGGGCACGTTATCATCGCAATTCCGTCTGCGTCGGTCGACGCACATCGACGTATCGCGACCGCGTGCGTACGGGCAGGAATCCAAGCCTTTGTTCTGCCGAGACTGACTGCATTGACGCAGGGTCAGTCGCCGTTGTCCAGAGTTCGTCAAATCGATCTGGAAGACCTGCTGGGACGCGATCCAGTGTCGATTGATACCGCACATGTCGAAGCGTTATTGAAGGGCCAAGTGGTGATGGTGACTGGAGCTGGCGGATCAATCGGGTCGGAATTGTGCCGGCAGATCCTGCGCTTCGGTCCCGTTCAACTGATTGCTTTTGACTTGTCCGAATATGCGATATACCGACTCAGCGAAGAGTTGCACGACCATTACCCAGACGTGTCGATCAAACCGGTAATCGGCGATGCCAAAGATTCTTTGCTGCTGGACCAGGTTATGGCCAGGTACGCGCCTCATATCGTTTTTCACGCCGCCGCATACAAGCATGTCCCGCTGATGGAGCAGCTTAACGCATGGCAGGCAATACGTAACAACGTGCTCGGCACGTATCGTGTTGCCAGCGCTGCAATCCGGCACAAGGTGTGCCGTTTTGTGCTGATATCAACCGACAAAGCCGTTAATCCAACCAACGTAATGGGTGCCAGCAAGCGGATGGCGGAAATGGTCTGCCAGGTGTTGCAGCAGAGCACGAGTGCGACCAAGCTTGAGACAGTGCGCTTCGGCAACGTGCTAGGCAGTGCGGGCAGCGTGATACCGAAGTTCCAGGAACAGATCGCGCGCGGTGGACCGGTGACCGTCACGCATCCGGGCATTACCCGCTTTTTCATGACAATTCCCGAAGCGTCGCAGTTGGTGCTGCAGGCGTCGAGCATGGGGCAAGGTGGGGAGATCTTCCTGCTTGACATGGGCCAACCGGTACGTATCGCCGACTTGGCGCGTGACCTGATCCGGCTGTATGGTTTTAACGAGGACCAGATAAAAATCGTCTTTACCGGCTTGCGGCCTGGCGAGAAGCTGTACGAGGAGTTGCTAGCCGACGAAGAAACGACGATTCGCACGCCACATCCGAAGTTGCGTATCGCACGGGCGCGTAAAGTACTGAGTAACTTACTGGATGATCTGCTGCCTTGGTTGATGCAACAGCGGATCCTGTCCGATGACGAAGTACGACGTGATTTGAGACGCTGGGTCCCCGAATATCAGCCAACTGGGGGCGCGATGCTGCACAGTGTGCCTACCAAAAATCGCGCTTCCCATGCCGCCGGATAGCACGGCCTCTATAATGCGTCAGCGCTCAGCCAGTTCCCTTCTTCGACTAGCGATGGTGGCTAGCAATGTCGCGGTCGTCAGGGCGTAAAACGCTGCATTCATCACAACCGCGAAAACATCGTTCGTCAGTCCAAACACGAAGGTTCCCAGCACCATAATCAGGCCCATATATGCTGCATTTGTAATGGTCGGGTCTGAATGTCGTCGGTATTTCCAAAAGTATCGTAGTGGTCCCCCATAAAGCAAGAGAAGGCACACAAAGCCCACTGTACCCACCTCGGCAAGCATAGACAGTATTTCATTATGCGCAAGGTGCATGTGGAAATCGGACACCAAGTATTTATACTTTGGAAAATGCATCATGCCTTCCTTTAATCGGCCTTTTCCGACACCGAAGACCGGCTGTTCGGCATACAGTTCCAGTGATGCTTTCCATAATTCAAGACGTATGCCCGTCGACGATTCGGTGTTGCCTGCTGAGAGCTTGCGTATGTCGGATTCAAGTGCGCTCACGCGTTCTTGAACCATATTTGTAGTCGAAAGCGCGCCTAGTGCTGCTATCAGTAGCAGTACTAGCCCGGCTGCAGTCCAACGATTGGACAACCAATGCCGTCCGGCCATCGAGGCCCACACGAGCACGGGTAACGCTATCCAAGCGCCGCGTGCGCCGGACAGGTACGAGGCGTAGCATCCACATAGCAGGGCAATGATTTTAAGAGCCCATTCGCCTAACCAGATTTTCCGGTCACGTTCAAGTGATGCAAAGGCAAGAAAGCCAAGCAGCAGGGCCGTTCCGCCAAAAGGGATGGGGTTCATGAACGCATTGCCGAGGCGTTCGGGCATGGACCAAGAGCCGGTGTGCAGCACCTCATAAAGCGCCCAGGCGCCAGTTGCAATGGCTCCGGCAACGAAGCCCCATTGTACCAAGCGGAGTCGGGCGGATGGCAGTGAGGCGAGCAGGAGGAAGCTGGGTACAATCAAACCAAACCGTAGTATGGAATCAAATGCCGATAGCTTGGCTGTGTGCAGTACGAGTACTTGAAATAGGACGGCCACCGGCAACGCCAGCATGCTAATAAGATAAAGTCGGTACTCGCGCCATATCGATCGACAACGTTCCCAGTTAGCCGGATGCGCTGTCCAACCTAGCGCCAACATGAGCAAAGTGAAATAGCAGTAACCGGTCCCCCCCTGCATTGTCAGCACTAGCGCAGGTGAAAGAATGATCGCGGCTGTGGCGACCCCTGTGACAAATCGGTTCGGGTACATGAATACGAGGCTGTGGGTTGTTCTTCAGCGCGGCGCGGGCGATGGCATCCTCGATGGACATGCCCGGCATCTTGCGTACAGGGCGCTCATTATAACTGCCGCCTCCGCGTCGATTGGCCACGCCGGCCATTAGCACGCGGACGGTCAATGGCGTGCACTTAAGCAGTTGGCTCGGTAGGCGCAACGTCGCAAAGGTCCGCGTGCTCCGCGGCTGCGCAACTCGGTTCACCCGCTGCAGCGCCTTCTAGTCTCCGAAGCGGATCAGGTAGCGCTCAGCAATGCCGTACAGGGTGTCCTTCGGCTGCGTCCGATAGACCTCGATGTTGTCGGCGCACCGGGTCTCGCATGCAGTGCGTCGTGTGAACGCAGCTGCAATTTGAGCGAATCATTGAAATATGCGTGTCAATTAGATAAGCGTGTCAATCGTGTGCGACGGAATATCCACGTCCTGTTTCCAGTTTCGCTCAAAAATGTGCGATCGTGACAGTGGTCGCGCGAGATTGCGAAACAGCAGTAGCGCCAGTTCAAACGCCTTGTTGGTCAGCGATGCCGGCGTGTCACGCACCTGCACCGGCTGCAGCGCGCTGTCGAACGTATAGTCGCCGAACTGTTCGCGCGAGCCCGACACCGACTGCCGGTACGCGTGACGCAGCAGCGTTTCGACGCACGCTAGCAGGATTTGCGCGGACACCGGCTGCACGATGTAGTCGTTCGTGCCGGCGTTGAGCATCGACACGATATCCGTCTCGTAGCTGTGGCTGGTCATGAACAGCATGGGCAGGGTGGGAGGCAGGTTTTGCCTGGCCTATCTGAGCACCTCGTCGCCTGGTATGTCGGGCACGTTCCAGTCCAGCACCAGCAGATCGAGGGTTTGCCTGAGCAACGGGTGCACGAAGGCCTGGCGTTTGGAGAATGAATGGCACATGTGCCCAGCTTTGCTCAGCGTTTGGCAAATGAATACCGCCTGGCTTGGGTCATCGCCCAGAACGCTGATTCTCATCCCGGCATAGCGGCCGGCGCACCGAGACGAATCAGCGCGGGCGCTTACGAAACACAAGCCAGCGGGGGGCCTTAAAGCGCACGATGCTCACGTACAGCCATACATAGGTTGCCACGAACAGCACGACAAAACAGAACAGGTGGACGGTGTGTCGCCAGAACAACGTTGCCGGGATCACAGCGATCAGGCAGAGCAACCATAGGTACGGCGAGGTCAGCGAATTGCGCCGGGTCAGCTCCCGTGCGGTGCGCGCGCCCACCACCCAGCGCATCAGCCGCTTGTAGACGAGCATGTGCAAATGCACGCCGTCCGGAATGCCTGGCGACATCCCCCGCACGAACCGCTTACGGTAGATCGAGAAACAGACCTCGAAGATCGGATACATGAATAGCAGCAGCGGATACCACGCGGAAACGTCGCGGTTGCGCATCACGAGCAGGATGGCCAACTCCGCCAGCATGAAGCCGATGAAATACGCGCCCCCGTCGCCCAGAAAGATCAGTCCGGCCGGAAAGTTCCACAAAAAGAAGCCAATGATTGCCCCCATCATGACCAGCGAGCCGGACAGCACGATCGGGTCGTGGACTTGGAATGCGACATACGCAAGTGAAGCGAACATCATGAAGCCGACCATCGACGCGAGTCCGTTGAAGCCGTCGATGATATTGATCGCATTGGCCAGACCGGCGACTGCGAGCACCGAGATGACCGCGGATACCCACGGATACGCGAGTGCAAAATCCAGCCACGGTACGCTAATACGGGTAATGGCCGCGTCGAGCAGCCAATACGCGAGTGCTGCGGCGACCATGGTCGCGACGAGCCGCGTAAAGGGGCTCACGCGCCTGGTCAGGTCCTCGATCAGCCCGGAGGCGAACGCGGGCAAGCCGCAGGCGGCCAGCAGCAGAATGCCGTCGGCCACCGATGGATACGCGCCGCGCAGCTGCATAGCGCCGCCCGCCAGTCCGAGCAGGATGCCGACGCCACCGATGCGCGGCACGGGCCGAACATGGAATTTTTGTACGCCCCTCAGATCGGTATCGGTCGACAGGTGCTGGTGCGTGTTCGCGTAACGGACGATGGCGAGCGTGACCAGCAGCGAAATCAAGAAGGCAATGGCGAAGCTGAGCATGGGTACTGCGTCTCCTCGCAAGGCTTAGGCGTAGCCGTTCGGATTGTTCACCTGCCAGCGCCAATGATCCGCGCACATCCTTTCGATGCCATGCTCGGCGCGCCAGCCGATGACCCGCTCGGCCGCCGCCGGATCCGCGTAGCAGGCCGCGACGTCGCCGGGACGGCGCGCGACGATCTCGTACGGGACTTCGCGGCCGCAGGCCCGCTCGAAGGCACGCACCACGTCCAGCACGCTGTAGCCCTTGCCGGTGCCCAAGTTCACGGTAAAGCTGCGGCTCTGCGCGAACAGTGTATCAAGTGCGGCAAGGTGTCCGCGCGCGAGGTCGACAACATGAATGTAGTCGCGCACGCCGGTGCCGTCCGGCGTATCGTAGTCCCCACCGAAGACCCGCAAACGCGGCAGCTTGCCGACTGCCACCTGCGCGACGAATGGCATTAGATTGTTCGGGATGCCGTTCGGGTCCTCGCCGATCAGCCCGCTCTCGTGCGCGCCGACCGGATTGAAATAGCGCAGCGTGGCGACCTTCCAGCCGGTATCGGCGTGCGCCAGGTCGCGCAGGATCTGTTCGGCCATCAGCTTCGTCTGGCCGTAAGGATTAGTTGCGGACAATGGGAATGACTCGTCGATCGGCACGCTTTGTGGCACGCCGTACACGGTGGCTGACGAGCTGAACACGATGTGTTTGACATCATGCTCATTCATCACGCGCAGCAGTGCCAGCAAGCTGTCCAGGTTGTTCGCATAGTAGTCCAGCGGTTTTTGCACCGATTCACCCACCGCCTTGAGCGCGGCAAAGTGAATCGCGGCGCGGATCGGGCGGTGTTCGAACACTTGCCGAAGCGCGCGGTCATCGCGCGAGTCGGCTTGGTGGAACTGAACCGTCTTGCCGGTGATTCGCTCGACGCGGCGCACCGCGTCAACCTTGCTGTTGACCAGATTGTCGATTACCACGACATCGTAGCCCGCGTTGAGCAACGCCACGCAGGTATGCGAGCCGATGAAGCCCGCACCGCCGGTGACCAGGATCGTGCCTTGATTCGTCATCGTTGTCCTCATGTTTGACGGGCACGCGCACGAAATAGTGCGCGCTTGATGGATTGCAACACCGGGTACGGCGTCACGCAATGCAGCAGGTTCTTACCTAGGCCGAGCCACCAGTAGGGATTGGCCGCCTCGAAGTAGGCAAGCTGCAGTCGCAGTGTCGAGACGATCTGCGTGCGTCGCTTTGTAGCACTGATGCCGCCTTCGTTCAGTTCGTAAACCAACCCGACTTCGGGCAGGTTCGCGCAGTCGTGCGCGCGCATTAGCCGCAGGAACAGGTCCAGGTCCTCGGCCGCGCGATATGCCGCGCGATAGTTGCCGGCCTGCTGGACCGCGTCCACGCGCAGCATGATTGTCGGATGGAGCAATGCGGTGCGCGCAAAACGCTGCCGCCGTATGTCGGCCGGCTTGCTCGGCGGGGTCAACGTGAACAGCGGCGCGCCGGTGCGCGTGGCGACCTGTGCCCACATGCCGACTGCGGCCACGTGCGGATGCGCATCCAGATAGGCGGCTTGCTTCGCCAGCCGGCGCGCACAGGCAAGATCGCCGGCGTCGATACGGGCCGCGTAGCGCACCGCGCGCGCTGCCAGTGCATCGATGCCGGCGGCCAGCGCCCGCTCGATCCCGCCATTGCGCGCCAGGCGCAGGACTTCGACCGACAGGCCATCGATAGCGGGCGCGATGATCGGCGGCGTGCTGCCGTCGTCGACAATCAGCACGTGCACTGGTGCTGGCTCTTTGAACGAGCGAAGCGTGCGCTCCAGGTCGGCTTGGCAATTGTAGGCGGGAATCAGCACGCTCACGCCCGCGAGCTCGTTGTGATCAACATCGTTCATGGCTTAAGCTTGAGCCGGATATAGTAGAAATTCACCGCGATCGCCGTGATGTAACCGGCGGCCAGTCCGCCTAGCGCGCCGCGTGCGCCAAATGTCGGGATCAGGACGAAATCCAACGCGAGCGCGACGGCCAGTGCCAGTATCCATTTGACCAGCAAGACAAATTTGGCCTGGTATTTGAGCACGACCAGATTGCCGATCGCCTCGATGCCGGCCGGCACCGATAGCCAGACCGCCACGCGCAGGATTTGCGCGGCGCCGTCGAAGCCGGGTCCGAACACGATCCGCACGACCCGGTCCGCCGTTAGATCCAGCAGCAGCGCGCCGGCGCCCATCAGCGCTGCTGTCATCCATAGCAGCCGTCCCATATTGCGCCGCAGCTGCGATAGGTCGGCGACGCGATAGACGAATGCCGGCGCAAGCGTTTGCGCAAGCATCAGCGCGAGCGCAATCCAGTTCTCATTCAATTGCTGTGCGGCGGCATAGTGGCCCAGTTCGGCAAATGACACATAGCGCTCCAGCACCAGCCGGTCCAGCTTCAGGAACAGGTACATGCAGACGAGTCCGAGCCAGAAAACCGTCCCGGCGCGGCCGAACGTGCGCAGTAGCGCGCGCTCCACACGCCAGTCCAAGCGGCCGTGGCGCGCGCGGTAATAGACGAGCAGCACGGAGGCGACAATCGCCGCCTCCGCCACCCACAGCCATGCGAAGCTGGCCGCCGACGCGGCGGCGTGCACCAGCAGCCAGACGCCACCGGCTTTGGCTAGCGCGGCGACCATGTTCGTGATCAACTGTGGCTTGGCATAGGTGATACTTTGCAGCCACGAATTAATCACGCCGACCAGTGGCTCGCGCAGCAGCATCGTCACGGCCAGCGCGGCCAGTATTGCGCCGACGGTCGGCTCAGTCAGTCCGGCAGCGATGCTGGTCCACGTTAGCGCGAGCGCAAGCGCCGATACTGCAAAGCGCAGCGCGAACGCGCTGCCGAGGATCGTGCCCAGGCGTTGCTCACCGCCGTGCACGATCATGGGGACTAGGATTTCCGCGCCGCACACCCAAGTCAGGGGTGCCAGCACGAGCAGCAGCGTGTTGGCATACTGCCATTTGCCGAACAACTCCGCACCGAAGTAGCGGGCGAGCAGACCGCTGATCAGGATCACGACCCCAATTTGCGTGAGCCGCTCCAGGCCAAGCCAACAAAGGTTGGCGACCGCGCGGGCGACATCCGGATTGTTCTTGATTCGGTTCAGCATGCGCCGGCGGGGCGGATAAGTACGCGTCCTGACGTGGTGTGGACCGCCATTTCGGCGATCATGACCTTTAACCACGTTAAAATGACCAGACAAAGGGGTCTGAGTAAGCTGCAATTATAGATTGGATCCGGTCCCGAACCGGCGGCCCGTGAGCGGCACTGCGAACAGACTGCGTAGGTTCGTTGTGCGACGCTTCGGCGGCCCCTCGAATTTTCGTTTCCAACAGGCACTCACTCATGATTTCTCAATCGATTTTCAAGGCTTACGACATTCGTGGCGTCATCGGCAAGACGCTTGATGCCGATGTGGCGCGGCAGATCGGCCGCGCATTCGGCAGCGAAGTGCGTGCGCAAGGTGGCGATGCGGTGGTGATCGGTCGCGACGGGCGCCTGTCGGGTCCGCAGTTGTCCGCCGCGCTGGTCGATGGCCTGCGCGCGGCGGGCGTGGACGTGATCGATATCGGCTTGGTGCCGACGCCGCTCGGCTATTTCGCGGCCAGCGTGCCGCTCGCAGGGCGGCAGGTGGATTCGTGCATCGTTGTCACGGGCAGCCATAATCCGCCGGACTACAACGGCTTCAAGATGGTGTTGCGCGGCGCCGCGATCTACGGCGAGCAGATTCAAGCGTTGTATAAGCGCATCGTCGAGGGCAATTTCGCCACGGGCGCCGGCAGCTACAGCGAACATGACGTGCGCGATGCCTACGTCGAGCGGATCGTGTCCGACATCAAGCCGGCTCGGCCGCTGAAGATCGTCGTCGATGCAGGCAATGGCGTGGCGGGATCGCTTGCGCCAAGGCTGTTCAAGGCGCTCGGATGCGAGCTGGTTGAGCTGTTCTGCGAGGTGGATGGCAATTTCCCGAACCATCACCCGGACCCGGCCCATCCCGAAAACCTGCAGGACGTGATTCGTGCGCTGAAGGAGACCGACGCGGAGATCGGCTTTGCGTTCGACGGCGACGGCGATCGGCTCGGTGTCGTGACCAAGGACGGCCAGATCATCTATCCGGATCGGCAATTGATGTTGTTCGCGCAAGAGGTGCTGTCGCGCAACCCGGGGGGGCAGATCATCTATGATGTGAAGTGCACGCGTAACTTGGCCAAGTGGGTACGCGAGCAGGGCGGCGAGCCGGTGATGTGGAAGACTGGCCACTCGCTGGTGAAGGCGAAGCTGCGCGAAACCGGCGCGCCGCTCGCCGGAGAGATGAGCGGGCACGTGTTTTTTAAGGACCGCTGGTACGGTTTCGACGACGGTCTCTATACCGGTGCACGGCTGCTGGAAATCCTGTCGCGTGTGGCTGATCCGAGTCAATTGCTTAACAGCTTGCCGAACTCAATCTCGACGCCCGAATTGCAGCTCAAGCTTAACGAGGGCGAAAACTTCGAGCTGATCGGCAAGCTGCAAAAGCATGCGACGTTCGACGGCGCCGATGACGTGATCACGATCGATGGCCTGCGCGTGGAGTACCCAGATGGTTTCGGGCTCGCACGCTCATCCAATACCACGCCTGTGGTTGTGATGCGCTTTGAGGCTGACAATGATGCCGCGCTCAAGCGGATCCAGGAGGACTTTAGGCGTGTGATCATTGCGCAGAAGCCGGACGCAAAACTCCCGTTCTAGGCGGTCCGGCACAACGCGGCCGTCGGGCCGGGCGACCCGTCTATCGGTGCCGCGTGGGGCCGGCCTACCGCCGATGCTCGGGTCCGACGCGATAGCTGTGTCGATCCGCGCTACAATTCGCTACTTTTCGCCCGGCGGTCCAGAGCCTGCCGGCAATCCTCTTTCGCCGGCGACATGGCCGGTGTGGTTCCCGTAGCGTATTGATCCGCGTGCAAAAGATTCTGATCGTTCGGCTGTCGTCGCTG
The DNA here is from genome assembly GCF_021733735.1 of Mycetohabitans sp. B2. Lineage (NCBI taxonomy): Bacteria > Pseudomonadati > Pseudomonadota > Betaproteobacteria > Burkholderiales > Burkholderiaceae > Mycetohabitans > Mycetohabitans sp. B2. The sequence goes on along the minus strand of NZ_JAHKSP010000047.1, from coordinate 69,866 downwards.
GGCGACGTCGTTCACAACATGCCGGTGGTCGCCGACATCCGGCGGCGCCATCCCGATGCGGTCATCGACTGGCTGGTCGAGGAGAATTTCGTCGAGCTTGTCGAACTCGTCCAAGGCGTGCGTCGCGTCATCCCATTCTCTCTGCGTCGCTGGCGCAAGCGGCCGCTGTCGGCAGCGACGTGGCGTGAGGTGCGGCAATTCAGGCGTACATTGGCCGCTGAACAGTACGACGTGGTGATCGATTGCCAGGGATTGGTCAAGAGCGCATGGGTCGCGAGCTGGGCACGCGGCAACCTCGTCGGATTGGGCAATCGTACCGACGGTGCCGGCTATGAGTGGCCGGCACGCTGGTTCTACCGCACGTGTGTGCCGATCGAGGCGCGCACGCACGTGGTCGAGCGCTCCCGGCAACTGGTCGCGCGTGCGCTCGGTGATCCACCGCCGCGAGCCGATGGGCAGAAGCCGCGAGCCAATGGACAAAACATCGATTTCGGCATTGACCGGCGCCGTGCGGCGCTCGAACTGGCGCACACGGGGCTGAACTTGCCGGTGCCGTACGTGGTGTTCGTGCATGCGACCTCGCGCGAGGACAAACAATGGCCGCAACGCTGCTGGATCGAGTTGGGCCAGGCGCTCATTCGCCGCGGCGCGTCGATCGTGCTGCCCTGGGGCAGCGACGTCGAGCGTGCGACCAGCGAGCGGCTCGCGCAGCCATTCGGTGCCGCCGCGCTCGTGCCGCCACGCCTGTCGCTGCCGGCGGTTACCGGGCTGATTGATGGTGCGGCAGCGACCGTCGGCGTGGACACCGGTCTGGTCCATATCGCCGCGGCGCTCAAGCGCCCGACGATCGAGTTGTACAATTTCGCGACGGCATGGCGCACCGGCGGCTATTGGTCGCCTGCCATCGTCAACCTGGGGACGGCGGGCGCCTCGCCGGGCCTTGCCGACGTCAAGCGTGCACTGGCTGGCTTCGGATTGCTGTAGCGATATGTTCATGAGCGAATCACAAATCATCGAGGTCCAGACCGCCGATTGGCACGGGCAACACTTGTTGGTGCCCCGCGAGACGCTGCTGGCCGCGGTTGAGTCCGGCAAAGTGCTGTATTTCCCCCACTTGCGTTTTGTGATCGAAGGGGGAGAACAAGCGCTGCTGGATCCGGCGATCGCCGACCCCAAGCGCAAGAACATCAGCTTGGCGCCCAATGGCGGCGCGTTGCACGGCGCGTCGGGCGATGCGGTCACGCAGTCGGCCGTGCGTGCGCTGGTGTCGCGTTACCAACTCAATGCACGCGAACTGATCGACGGGCTGTTTCCGGAATATACGGGCAAGTTGCGCGTCGCGCCCACCAGCCTGCGGTTGCATCGTGTCGAAACACGCAAGACGTCATGGCGAAAGGACGACAGCCGGCTGCACGTGGATGCATTTCCGTCACGGCCGAACTATGGCGAGCGAATCCTGCGCGTGTTCACGAACGTCAACCCACACGGCGAGCCGCGCGTGTGGCGGGTCGGCGAGCCGTTCGAGGACGTGGCGCGCCGGTTCCTGCCTCATATACCGAAATTCGTGCCCGGAGCCGCATGGCTGTTGCAGCTGCTGCATGTGACCAAGACGCGGCGCAGCGAGTACGACCATTTGATGTTGCACCTTCATGACGCGATGAAGGCTGACCTAGACTACCAGCGCAACGCGCCGCAGCAGACAGTGCCGTTTGCGCCGGGCAGCGTCTGGGTGTGCTTTTCGGACCAGACGTCGCATGCCGTGATGTCCGGCCAATTCATGCTCGAGCAGACCTTCTTCCTGCCGGTGCGCTCAATGGTGCAGCCGCAGCGCGCGCCGCTGGGCATCCTGGAGCGTCTCGCGGGCCACGCGCTCGTCTGAACCGTTGGCCGACGATCGATGCTAAGAATTCTATATCGTGCACTCTGGTTCATCGTGGCACCGCTGGCCGTCGTGCGCCTGGTGGCACGCTCGCGGCGCGAGCGCAGCTACATCGAGCACATTGGCGAACGGTTCGGCCATGTGGCGGGCCGCGCGGCGCACGACGACGCCCCGCTGGTTTGGATCCATGCGGTGTCGCTCGGTGAGACGCGTGCCGCTCAACCGCTGGTGCAGGCGCTGCTCGACGAGCGTCCCGACGCGCGGGTGCTGCTCACGCACATGACGCCGAGCGGACGGGCGATCGGCGAGCAACTGTTCGGCTCGCGCGTGTTGCGCTGTTATTTGCCCTATGACATGTGCGGTCCGGTACGGCGGTTCCTTCGCGTATGGCGTCCTACATTGGGCATCGTGATGGAAACCGAAGTGTGGCCGACGCTGATCGACGAGTGCCGCCATGCGGGCGTGCCGCTGGTGCTGACCAACGCGAGAATGTCGGAGCGCTCATACCGGCGCGCCTCGCGTTTTGGCGCGGCGGGGCGTCAGGTATTCGGTGGCTTTACGCGCGTGCTGGCGCAGAGCCCGGCCGACGCGCAGCGCCTGAGCGCGCTTGGCGCGCGTGACGTCGCGGTGCTCGGCAACTTAAAGTTCGATATGGAGGCCCCGGCCGAGTTGGCCGAGCGCGGCCGTGCCTGGCATGCGGCAATCGGCCGGCGGCCGGTGTGGGTGGCGGGCAGCACGCGCGAGGGCGAAGAGGCGCTCGTGTTGGACGCATACCGCCAACTTGGCGTTGCTGATGCGCTGCTGGTGCTGGTGCCTCGCCATCCCCAGCGCTTCGATGAGGTCGCGGCGCTGGTCGAGCGCGCCGGACTCAAGCTGGCGCGCCGCTCGCAGTGGGCCGGCGCATCGGTCGCGCCGGGCTCGTGCGAAGCGGACGCAATTGAGCCGCTGCCGGCCGACGTGCAAGTGTTGCTCGGCGATTCGATGGGCGAGATGCGCGCTTATTACGCGGCGGCGGACGTGGCCTTCATCGGCGGAAGCTTGCTGCCATTCGGCGGCCAAAACCTGATTGAGGCATGCGCTGTCGGCGTGCCGGTCGTGATTGGCCCACATACGTTTAATTTTACCCAGGCGAGCGCTGACGCAATCGCGGCCGGCGCTGCGCTGCGGGTGCAGGATCCGGCCACGTTGGCGCGCGCCGTGCGTACGGTGCTGACCGATCGTGCGCGCTGTGTGACGATGGGCGCCGCCGGGGCCGCGTTCGCGGCGCGTCACCGTGGCGCAACCCGTCGCACGATCGATGCGCTAGAGGCGTTACTGCCGCCTGTCAAGCCGTGAACAGGCTGTTCTTCTCGATGAAGGGGGCACCTCGTTCAGTCTGCTTTGCTCGTTCAAATTCGTTATCGCGAATGGTTTGTCATCGCGAATGTTGCGGGTGCCCAATGTCATCGCGTCGAGCGATGCGCTAGTCATCGGCGCGCGATCTGTCTTGTCGATGATTAGCAAGGCGCCATTCATGATGGTAGGGGCCGGCAGGTCGCTCTGGTTCTGCGTACTCCCGTGCTGGCGCAGCGTCAGTTAGTTGTACATTTCAATGACGGGCGATGGTCCGATACGCACTTGCGGGCGGCGTGATGTCCATCAAAGCAGGCAGTCTGTCGCCTCGTCAAAATGACGTTTAATGATGCTTAATTGGCGATGTTGTAATGGTGTTTGTTCACGTTGCCATGCTGTCATGCGATAAGCAATGCAGTCTGATCGCAGCATGCCGGTCAAGCGAATGCATGTGATTGAAGAAGCGTTGGCAAAAACGCTATCGTATGTGGCGGATATAAAAATAGTTGCGTGTCCCACTATCTACTGGCTGCGCTCGTTATGTTAAGGATTCGTCTTATTTTCACCAACTCAGCGTAGTGGGAGTATGGTGTGATAGTGCAAGCCAGTTCGCTGCATGCGGATTTCTTCCAACGCTCGACGGAAGTTATAAAACATGGTGGCGTGGTGCGCCAAGGAGGTCTTTATGACAGCCGATTTAAAGACGACCGGTTGTTTCACCCCCTTTTTATCCTTTATCAAAAAAGCAAGAAATAGCGGTAAAGGTTGTAACCCGGAGAAACCAAGTATCAGTGCCAGCACACCGGCCGCTAACAGTAGGCTGAATGGTCTGGCGCCGTTAGGGCAATTATGCCTTGCTAGACCAGAAACCTTACGGATGGACGGCTATCCTGTACTTTCAAAACATGATGATCACAGCGAAGACGGCGTACAGATTAAGCGAAGCAGACCGGTAGCATGGAGCTTTAATGCGATGCCAGCGCCTCGTAACACCTTGTCTACGTTGTTATCGAGTCAGAGGAAGGCGAGATCAACGGCAGCATTGACGTCGCGCTCTGCTACTTTGATACAGCGTGGGCGGGCGGGGAGCAATGGTTTGTCTACCGAAGTAGAAGACAACAGCACTTCATTGTCGAACGGCGACAAGGCTAATGCGACGCAAATGCAGGACTGGACTGCGGGCGTATGGAAGAAACTGAAGCGTTCGAACTCAATGGTCCCATTGCGAAAGCGACTGCCCCGGCTAACTCGCTCCAAATCTGACCCCCTGCCCCTTTCACACGCCGAACTACGCAGGCAGATGGAACTTCAATACCGTCAGTTGCTTAGCACGCCGCTGAAAAAACTCAAGGACGCCAAAGCCGTAGAGGCAACCGTCCCAGCGCTGGTGAGCTCGGTGAAATGGGCGGAAAGCACAAATGACCCAACACTGCCTCTTTTCGTCGTTCTATGTGCGGCCTATAAAAAGGTTTGTGTGACAAACGGCCTCCCTAAGTTAGCCGACAGACGGAAGAGATGGAAGAAAGACGTCGAGGCATTTGAAAAAGACGCGGCTGATGGTGGAAAATGGGCGCCGTTCAGGGACCAGTACAACCAATACATAGCAGCACTAATTGAAAGGATTGCCGGACAAAGTCATCGTGCAACGGAGGTGACCGGGACCCTCGTTACTCGTTCTCCCAACGCGAGTTACTCGTTCCCCCAGCGCGAAGTCGATACCCTCGTGGACATCGACCCGCGCGTACGACGGTACCTCTTTGCCGTGAACGGTTGGGGCGTTCCGAAATAGCCCAACCCCCGCAATTCGTCATCGCGCCGGACGATGAACGCAGGATGCCCAACTGGGTCGGCCTTTTCTCCGGCACAGCCAACCACAGCGTACGAGGGTCGATGCGAGTGTGCCGGCGCTAGTTCAGTACGTCGGCACCGACGGATCAACTTGCCGCGACCACGCATCGATACCGCCTTGCAGGTTATAGACGTGCTTGAAGCCGCGTGCCTCAAGGAACATGCCCACGTTCGCGCTGCGGGCGCCATGATGGCAGATGCAGACAATCTGCGCGTCGTCGTCAAGCTCTTCGCTGCGTGCCGGAATGTCCTTCATGGGGATATGCACGATACCGTCGAGCCGGGCTGTCGATACCTCCCACGGTTCGCGCACGTCGAGCAACACGGGTGCGGCACGAGATGGGTCGGCAAGCCAGGCGGCGAGGTCGGAGGCAGTGAGGTTCTGCATGGCTTAAAATTTGAAGTGAGGCGGCTCGACCGCGTTGGTGAGAGGTGGGACGAACGTCTCGAAGACGTCGGCGATCCGGTATTGCTTGTCGTCCACACGGGTGACGATCTGTGCGCGCATGACTGGTGCCACGCCGACGAATGCCGCGAGCCGGCCGCCAATCTTCAATTGCTCCAGCATTTCTTGTGGCAGCATCGGCAGCCCGCCCGATACGCAGATGACGTCATACGGCCCTTGTGCGGGCCAGCCGCGGGAACCATCGCCGGTTTCCACTTGTGCATTGGTCACGTCGTTCGCCGCCAGATTGTCCCGGGCCAGCTCCGCTAGTTCCGGGACAATGTCCAGCGTCAGCACCGAGCGCGCGCGATGCGCGAGCAGCGCCGCCATATAGCCGGAGCCGGCACCAATCTCCAGCACCACCTCGTGCTTTTTCACGGCCAGCTCTTGTAGTATCCGCGCCTCGATCTTCGGCAACAGCATGTGCTGGCCCGCCGGCAGCGGCACCTCAAGATCGGCGAACGCAATGTTGCGATAAGCAGCAGGCACGAAATGCTCGCGCTTGACGATCGCCAGCAGGTTCAACACGTCCTGGTCCAGCACCTCCCATGGGCGGATTTGCTGTTCGATCATGTTAAAGCGTGCTTGCTCGATGTTCATGGTGTCTTGACGGTTTGAATCGACGAAGGTAGGCGTTGGAATTATACTCGACCCTTTGATGGCGTTGCCGGTTCCTCCGTCGCAGGCCCTCGTCGCAGGTCGTTGCTGTAGATCCCTGTCGCAGGCTTGATCGTAGGTCCCTGTGGCAAGTTTGGTGTCGTAGGCCGCACGTGCGGTACCGCTCCAATGCGCCGGCTGCGTAGCCGCTCGTCCATTGCCGGATTACATGAACTGCCGTTTCAGCTGCGGTGCCTGTTGCATCGCGCCATCCATCTCCAGTCCAATTCCCGGCATGCCGGGTGGTAAGCCCGCGGGCGTGGCGTGTGTCCAGCTGGATGCAGACATGCGTTGCCGGATTTTTGACGCACTTGACAGGCCGCGGTGCTGCAGTGGCCTGCAGGCGTCTGAGGAAATGTGCGGGCGCTCCCGCGCCTATGCGCTGCATTGGCTGACGCGGCTCGAGCGACTGACCGTCCCTTCGGCGTAACAGGCGTGTTGCGCCGGCACGTCGTTGAACGTGGTGCCCGAGCCGTAGTGAGCGTTCGGCGGCGTGTGCGAAACGCGTGTCAACGGTATAGACTGTTGTGCCGGCTGCCGCAAGAGGGGCGGTCGGCGCGCTTGCTCGCTGCTCGGGTCGCCCCTGCAGTTGCCGGCGAGCAGCGTGGTGACGTCGCGGCTGGTGCCGGGCAGTGCCGCGTTCGGCATCGGCTGTCGCTTGACGGGTTTCTGTCTGGTGCCTGCGCTCGTGACACTCGGCGCCGGCTATCCGAAGGCGACGGGTTTCGTGGCGGCGATGATGGCCGGCATGGCCGTCCGTCTTCGCGATCATCTCGCGGCGATATTCGGAGGGCTGCGTGCGAGCCGAAAGAGGAACATTGCATGATTGAAACGGTGGTCCGCGCACTGGTGCGGGCAGCGGTCACGCTATCGTTGATCGCGCCGCTTGGCGCGGTGGTGACGATAGCCGTGGCGCCCGGTGTCGCGCACGCCGGAATTTTCCCGTTCGTGCCTGATCATTACACGTTCTCGCAGCGGCAGGTGCAGCGTGCGATCGAACGCAAGTTTCCGTATCAGCGCAGCGTCGGTTCATTGTTAAACCTGACGCTGGCCAGTCCTGTCGTCGCATTGCGCGCGGACGCCAACCGCGTCATGGTTACGGTCGACGCACACTTGGCCAGTCCGTTGCTGGGGCGTCCGGTGGACAGTGTCGTGAGCTTGTCCAGTGAACTGGCGTACGACGCGCCTAGCCGCTCGGTCGTGCTGCGCAATCCGAATGTTGAGCGAGTCGACGTCGGCGACGACGCGGCACCGTACGTGCAACAGATCCATGCTGCCGCATCGATTGCCGTAGCCCAGTTGCTGGCTGACTACCCAGTTCACACGTTCAAGCCTGAACAATTGCAATTTGCCGGACAGCAATATGAACCCGGTACAATTAAAATTCTTTCAGATGGCATACGCGTGCAGATCGTCGAGAAGTAGCGGCGTCGCGCGCCGCCGCCCCAGCTCAGGTTGCTTCTTCAAAGGACGATGGGATGGATCTGCTGCTGTTGCTCAAGGCGCTGGTGCTTGGCCTGGTGGAAGGCTTGACGGAATTCCTTCCCGTATCCAGTACAGGACATCTGATCCTGGTGGGCGAATTAATTGATTTTACCGGCGACGGCAGCAAGGTCTTTGACGTTGCGATCCAGTTCGGCGCCATCCTCGCGGTGTGCTGGGAATATCGCGAGCGTATTGGCCAAGTCGTGCGGGGCCTGACTACCAAGCCGCCAGCCCGGCGTTTTGCACTCAACGTAATCGTCGCCTGTCTTCCCGCGGTCGTGATGGGGCTGCTGTTCGAGAAGCACATCAAGGCGCTGCTGTTTTCGCCGGTGCCGGTGGCGGTTGCGCTGATCGTCGGCGGCATCATCCTGCTGTGGGTGGAGGCGGCGCATCGCCGTCGTGATGGCGCCGCGTATGTTGCTCGTGTGCAGTCGATCGATGAGTTGACCGTCGTCGATGCATTGAAAGTCGGGCTCGCGCAATGCTTCGCACTGATCCCCGGCACGTCACGTTCGGGGGCGACGATCGTGGGAGGGCTGCTCACCGGGCTGGAGCGGCGTGTTGCGACTGAGTTTTCGTTCTTCCTCGCCATCCCGTTGATCTTTGGCGCCACTGTGTACGAATTGGTCAAGGCGCGCGACGCGCTGAGCGTATCGGACATGGGTCCGTTCACGGTCGGCTTCGCAACCGCGTTCGTCAGCGCATTCGCGTGCGTGCGCTGGCTGTTGCGCTACATTGCGACGCATGACTTCACGGTGTTTGCGTGGTATCGGATCGGTTTTGGACTGCTGGTGCTGGTCGCTAGCTATCTGGCGGGTGTCACGTTCAGCCACTGACCTTGGGTGCTCAACGCTTCGTGAACAGCAGATCCCATACGCCGTGGCCAAGTCGCAGTCCGCGGCGCTCGAATTTTGTCACCGGCCGATAATCGGGGCGCGGTGCATAGCCGCTTGCCTCGTCCGACGCATTGGTGAGCGTCGATTCCGCGCGCAGTACATCCAGCATCTGCTCTGCGTAGTTCTGCCAGTCCGTCGCCAGATGCAAATAGCCGCCGGCGCGCAGCCGCGACGCGAGCAGCTTGACGAACGGCGGCTGGATGAGCCGGCGCTTGTGGTGACGCGCTTTATGCCACGGGTCGGGGAAGAAGATGTGTATGCCATCCACGCTGTCCTCGGCCAGCATATGCGCGATGACCTCGACCGCGTCGTGCTGAATCACGCGGATATTGTTCAGTTGCCTTTCCCCGATCAGCTTCAGCAGCGCCCCCACGCCCGGCTCGTGAACTTCGATGCCGAGAAAGTCGTCGCCTGGCCGTTGTGCGGCGATATCGGCGGTTGTCGTGCCCATGCCAAAGCCGATCTCGAGCACGCGCGGCGCATCGCGACCAAAGATCGCATCCCAGTTGAGCGGCGCGCCGGTATAGGGCAGCTTGAATCGCGGACCCAGTTCGTCCAGCGCTCGTCGCTGGGCGTTGGATAAACGTCCCGCTCGAGTCACGAAGCTGCGGATACGGCGCAGCGGCGGGGTTGCCTCGGTGGCGGGTGTCGTGCCGTGGCCGCTGTCTTTGTGGGCTTCATTGTCGGCACGCTTGTGCGCGGCCGCGTCGTCGTGGCGATCGGAAGGGTCGTGAGTCATCGTGCGGCGTTTGCGGCAGACCGTCCGGCGCGGCAAATACGTCGGGCCGGTGTGCGGCTGATAAGCAAAAAGCCGTTCGCATATTGAACGGCTTTCGGTGTCTTGGTGTGGGCGATGCGGCATGAACGCATGGTCCCGGTCATTTCGGCGAAAGTAAAATCTTCGCGAAGAGCGGGGATTGTGGACCGGTTTTGCTATCCCGTCAACCGGCGGGCGCGATATGCGTCTGGCGTGCGCTCGGGGGCGAGCAACGCTAGACGACAATCTTGATCCATACAGGTAAGCCGATGGCGCACGAATGAACCCGCTGGCGTTCACCATGCTGCAATCGGTTTGCGGGGCGGCGGACAAGGCAAAGGGCTTGAGCATGTGCCCGTCAAGCACAGGGCGACGCTGATCCTTCATTTGCTGGCCGACTCCAATCCGATACCGATGGCCGCCCTAGTCGGCAACAATGAGGCGTCCCGAATCTCGATTCCCATTGCGTCTGTCCATCAGTTGCCCGACGCGGCGGCGCACGAGCAGCAACCGTCCGCGCAGTAACTCGACGATTACTAACCCGCTATATTCATCGCGATCCTGGCGGCTTATTCGTGTGAGTTGAACCGTTATCGAGTAGGAATGGCGTGGGATGGGTGCGCACCAGTCTGCAGCGCTGGCCGAGCGAGCCCGGCATAGATTTGCATAATTAAATTTGATAAAGCGCCGCTGGTATGAGGCGTTCCAACCTCTTTGGCCAATCAAGTAAGATCTGATTGGCTTGTCAGTTCTCTAGCAATACAGACGCCGGCAGTAGCCGCGCGACTTTGCGGGGCGGTGTGGCTGAACGTGCGCCGCGCCTATAGTGCCACTTTTGCTTACGACGGAGCGGTGTCTTGAACGGGCCGACCGTTTGTAGTGCACTTACTGCACTTGCAGGGCTGAAATCGTGAGGTGGAGCGGGCGATGGGAATCGAACCCACGTCTCCAGCTTGGGAAGCTGGGGTAATGGCCATTATACGACGCCCGCGAAGCCGATCATTTTACAGGGGTTTTGGCGGTTTGGGGAGCGCAATGTCGTGGCGGTGTCGTGAGCGCATGGGTTATCCGGGTCTGTAGCATGTCGCTTTTATGGCCATGGTATGGAGCCAACCACTGGCCGGGCACGTTGGTGGCAGGAAATTGAGGCTACCCCAAATCAGGACCGTTCTAAAGTGGAAATTTCCGGCTCTTCGGGGTGGGCCGGATCGGCCCAGGCCCGTACTGACCGTACGGTCAATCGCATACAGGTTTTCTAAATGCCCGATTCGGTTTCAAGAGTACTGGCGTCATTCGCTATGTCGGCCGTGGTGCGTCGGCCATGGCGCGAACAGTGAGCGTCGATGTGCAATAGAAGCCACGACGCGTCTAGTTCTACGGAGGCGCCACCCGCGTGCGCGTGTATCGCCCATCATGCTTAAAATCCGAACATCGTCACCGACACGGTGACGCGCGTGACGATCATCAATAATACCTCGACGATCAAGAGCAGCACCAACGGCGACAGATCGATGCCGCCGAACGTGGGCACCACGCGGCGCAGCGGGTTCAGCAACGGCGCGGTCAATTGCAGCAGGATCGCCATCGCCGGGGAGCGCGGGTTGACCCACGAGAGCAGCGCCATGATCAGCGTCAGCCAGATCGTCAGGTTCAATGCCCACTTGACCATCGTCAACAGCGCGATGATGAATCCAGCAGGCAACAGCGAGGTCGGGTCACCACCGGAGACGGTCACCATTAGGACAATGAACACGATTGCAGTGAGCCAGGCGGCGAACAGGCTCGTCCAGTCGGTGCCACGCGCGGCCGGAATGACCCGACGCAACGGCAGAACGAGCCAGTTGGTTGCCTGGAAAATGCCCTGCGAGACCGGGTTGTACGGCGTGAGCCTGACCACATGCAACCACGCGCGCAGCAGCAGCGCGGCACCGAACAACGTGAAAATCGTATTGAGCAGAAAGCGGGCAATATCCCCGAACATCTTGTTTTCCTTCGAGTGGCGCAGCCGACGAGTTGTAAGGTACCGGACGTGACGTGTCAAGGGCGCGGCGGCACGTGGTCGGATCGCTGCGCCGTGCCATCGTCGGGTGCCGGTGCGTCCGTGCCACGCTGCAGCGCTGCCGCGACGGTGGCTTCGATCGCGTCAAGCCCGGGCGGCGCCGGCGAGCGTCGGCGCGCCAGCGCGGCCACTCTGCGCGTGAGCATCGCATAGAGCGCCATGTGATCTTCGCCCAACGCGGCCAAGGTGTCGAGCTGGCTGCCGATCACTGAAACGTCGCCGCGCGACACTGGTCCAGCGATCGCGCCGGACAGGCCGTTGTCGCGCACCGATTGCAGGGTGCGCTCGAGCATGGGCAGCAATGCGGCCAGTGCGACATCTTCATCCAATCCGATATGTTTCCAGAGTGTGACGTTTTCGTACAGCGACGCCACCGCGAAGCTTGCCGCGTAGCTCGCCGCGCCATGATAAAGCATTCGCGCACCGGACGGGATCGACAGCGGCACGCAATCCAGGGCGCTGGCGAGCGCGCGCAGCGCGGCGTCCAGCGGCGCCGGAGCTTCGATCGTGATGGAGCAGCCCGCCAGCCGGTCCACGTCAGCCGCGTGTCCGGTGAACAGATACAGCGGATGGAAGCCGCCCGTCAAGACGCCTTGGGCTCGGGCCGGCTCGAGCAACTCGACGCTGGATGCGCCGCTGCAGTGCACGAGCGCACATGAACTGGCCCGCGCGGGGGAATAGCACAGTTGAGTGGCCACCGCGCCGATCGCATCATCCGGCACCGTCACGAAGACCAGCTCAGCGGCCTCGATAACGTGTCTCAGATCTGAGACGATTGGGCACCGTCCTGCTCGCTCGGCAAGTTGCTTGGACGATTCTTTTGAGCGGCTCATGACCGCGGCAATCCGGTAACCGCGTCGATGCCATGCCGCTGCAAGGGTTTGGGCGAGCCGTCCGGCGCCGATGAAGCCAATAGTCGGATGAGGCGGAAAAGGCATGGTTCATGCTTACGTAACAAGAATGGTGTCCATGATAGACCAGTTATGTATTGCTTCGCGTCAAGCGTTATAGCGACGCACTGGGTGCGCCCTTGGTTGCCGCTTGCGCGTTGAATATGGCAATGCAAGGCGTTTGAATACCTAACCAGGAGATTTGCGCCATGAGCCTCTTTTCGTATCGGAAACACCTACGATTCCTCAATACGACCCAGCGCCGCTTGTGGTGGGAGCAAAGGATGCGCTTGACGCCGCGCGTGCGGATCGGTGGCCTGTATGTGCCGCCGAACGTAAGTCGCGAGTTCGCTTATGTAAAAGTGGGCTGATGGTGTGGCTACCCAGTAGCGGGCGGGCGTCGGGTAAGCGGCGAGCCTCGGCTGGTGGATCAACGGCTGGCAGATCAACGGCTGGCGGGCCAACGGTTGGATGTTCGCTTGGGATAGGTTGCCCTTGTAATGGGCACGCTCCTTCACGTTGATCACTGCGCGCGTCAAGCGCGGCTCCTTGAGCTGTCGAGCGAGCAGCGAGCCGCCAACCAGCGTGCCCAACACGATGGCCCGAAACGATTTGTCACAGCGCGTGCTGGTCGGACGGCCTAGGGCGTCACGCGCATGTAATGTCCCCAGTTGAGCTCGACGAAAAATGCCCGTAGGCGACGGGCGCCCGGGTGATCCAGTAACTTTGTAAATAAACTTTAGCGACTTGCGACACCCTAGTCAGCCAATGTGGCGTGGCGAGCATGGCGAGTTGGCCAGGTGCTGCTCGCTCCACGTGTCAGCCGCCGCGCGCTCGGAATTCGATGATGGCGAGGCTGCCGGTAACCCCCACTGACTGCCTGTCTCGCCTGCGTCCTTATTGCATTTTGCAACAATTGAGCCCGACCGTGCGCGCGAATTTTCGGTACATTGCAATGGTGGTGCCGTAATAGACGGCATTGTGTTCAGGAGAGTGTAGTGAAAAAGATCATCCCGATCCTAGTCAGTGTCGCTACGCTGTGGGCGGGGGCGGGCGCCGCGCAAGCACATGTGTCAATCGGCGTGGGGATCGGAATTCCCGCTCCGGTGTACGCTACTCCAATCTATACGCCGCCGCCGATCGTCTATGCGCCGCTCCCGCCTCCGGTGGTCTACGCACCTCCACCCCCGGTCGTCTACGCACCTCCGCCTCCAGTAGCTTATGCGCCGCCGCCCGCGGTTGTGGTGGGCGGCTATGGCGGCTATTACCGGCCGTGGTATCCCCATCCTCATTGGCCCGGCGGTTACTATCGGCGCTGGTAGCGGGCGGCAGGCCTGCGCCGTCGTGATGATGTCAGGTTGCCGCGTGCATGCCCGCTGGCGCCATCCTTACCCCAGGCCGATCTCTGTCCATAGCGCATCGACACGCCGCTTGACCGCTGCGTCCATCACAATCGGCCGGCCCCATTCGCGGGAAGTCTCGCCGGGCCACTTGTTCGTCGCATCGATGCCCATTTTGGAGCCGAGTCCGGCCACCGGCGACGCAAAGTCGAGATAGTCGATTGGTGTGTTGTCGACCAGCACCGTGTCGCGGCTCGGATCCACACGCGTCGTCAGGGCCCAAATCACCTCTTTCCAGTCGCGCACATTCACGTCGTCGTCCACCACGACAATGAACTTCGTATACATGAATTGCCGCAAGAAGCTCCAGACACCGAACATCACGCGTTTGGCGTGGCCGGCATAGCTTTTCTTCATCTGCACGATGGCCATCCGGTAACTGCATCCTTCCGGCGGCAGATAGAAGTCGGTGATCTCCGGAAACTGCTTTTGCAGCAGCGGCACAAATACCTCGTTCAGCGCGACGCCGAGCACGGCCGGTTCGTCCGGCGGCTTGCCCGTGTACGTCGAATGGTAGATCGCGCCGCGCCGCATCGTGATGCGCTCGACGGTGAACACCGGAAACCACTCCTGCTCGTTGTAATAGCCGGTGTGGTCGCCATAGGGGCCCTCCAGTGCATGTTCGTAGCGGCCGGCCGGTCCGGCCACGCGAGCGCGCGGCGACACGGGTCCCGGCTGTGCCGGAACGTCTTGCGCTGCGCCTGCATCGGGATGGATGAACCCCTCCAGGATGATTTCCGCGCGGGCTGGCACTTGCAGATGCGCCAGTCCGGGCGTCAAGCAGTGGGCCAGCTCGGTTTTGCCGCCGCGCAGCAAGCCGGCGAACTGATATTCGGACAATGTGTCGGGTACCGGCGTGACGGCACCGAGAATCGTCGCCGGATCGGCGCCGAGCGCGACGGCGACTGGATAGGGCTGGCCAGGATGGGCTAGCGCAAATTCGCGAAAATCCAGCGCGCCGCCGCGATGGGCGAGCCAGCGCATGATCAGCTTGTTGCGCCCGATCACTTGTTGCCGATAGATGCCCAGATTCTGACGCGGCTTGTTCGGCCCCCGCGTGACGGTGAGGCCCCAGGTAATCAGCGGCGCTGCGTCGTGCGGCCAGCAGGTTTGGATTGGCAGCCGCGCCAGGTCGACATCGCCACCTTCAATCACGATCTCCTGGCAAGGCGGTGCGCTGACCGTGCGGGGTGCCATGTCCCAGACGGCCTTGGCCAGCGAAAGCAGCCGTGTCGCATCCTTCAGGCCCTTCGGCGGCTCCGGCTCCTTCAGCGACGACAATAGGTGACCGATATCGCGCAGCGACGTTAAGGCCGCGTCGTCAGCCTCGGCATCGACGCCCATGCCGAGCGCGACGCGACGTGTCGTACCAAACAGGTTGCCAAGCACAGGCATCGTGTGCCCGGCCGGATTCTCGAACAGCAGCGCGGGGCCGCCCGCATTGAGCACGCGGTCGCATAGCTCGGTCATTTCAAGCACTGGCGAGACAGCGGCGCGAACCCTTCGCAGTTCTCCCAATGCTTCGAGGCGGCTCGCAAAGTCACGCAGGTCTTTGTATTTCATCACACTATACGAACGTTGCCGGCCATGCCGGGCACAAGGGGTACATTTTAGCTTGTGTGCGTGCGCGACACATTTGTTGCAAATTGGACCACTTGCCGCCCGGGGCACGCGGCATGCTTCATCTCCACGTATTGACTGTTTCCTTTATAACTAAAGGTATTGACTTTTCGAACCCTTAGTTTTGACGCTCTATAAAACCCTGCTAAAATCCGACTTTATCAGTGGTGGGACCGCCTTGTAGTCCGCCATCCTGTTTGGCGCTTCGCGTCACGCCGACTCTACTCGCTAAGGGCGGCGCAAACTGACCTCGGCTGGCCCAATACGCCGGCTTTTTGGTGCGGGTGGCCCGCGCGGCTTGATTGACGCGCGCGCAGTGTGTGTCACGAATCCTGACGCCCCCGTCTCCGCAGATGGCACCTCGCCATCTCTTCCCGGCATCGTCTCGCGGCTAACCAACGCAGGCGACGCCTTGGCCTGTCGTGCACATCGGCTGCGACTGCGCTTGCGTGCTCGCACGGATGTCGTCGTCGCTGCAAAGCACGGCGCGACCGGCCATGAACCCTGGGAGCTTGTGAAGTATGAATACTTGGTTAGGTTGGCGACCGAAGAGCGATGTTGTGCAAACGGTACGCGAACTGCTACGCCGCGGCACGCGGCTTTCTTCCACGCTGTTGAGCCTCGTCGGCGCGCTGGCGGTGCTCACGAGCCTGGCATTGTGGTGGCAGCCGGCGCTGCGCGGCACCTTGGCCGCGAAGGTCATGCCGTTGATTGTGGAGGCGGTGCATAACGGCCCGGCGCGATTGCTGTCTGGCCAACCGTTGCCGCCGTTCGCGCCGCACGCCAGACCGGAGGGCGACGCTGCCCCGCTGGGGATGACGCCCGTATCCGCTACGCCCGGCGGCAAAGGGTTCCTCGCGGCGACGCTCGATCTGGGATATGACGACCTACCCGGCAGGGCTGGTCTGGGTCCGGCCACGCTCAACGGGCTCGATCCGCGCACACTGCCGTCGGTCGGTACGTTGGCCCGGCTCATCCCGTCCGAGCGTGTTGCCCCCGATGCGCGGGACGATCGCGTGCTGGTGTCGGCGCATGAGCAAGCGCTGGTTACCGCTTACCTTGCACGGCGCTATCGCGTCGCGCAGGAGCCGGTCCGCCAGTTGGTCAAGGCGGCGTTTAACACCGGCCGTGAGGTCGGGCTCGACCCGCTGCTTTTGCTGGCGGTGATGGCGATCGAATCAGGATTCAACCCGTATGCGGAAAGTGGTGTCGGCGCCAAGGGCCTGATGCAGGTGATGTCCAGGGTTCATTCCGACAAGTTTGATTACTTCGGGGGACAGAGCGCCGCGCTGCAGCCGCTGGCCAACATCAAGGTCGGAGCCTTGGTGCTCAAGGACTGTATTGCTCGTGGCGGCTCTGTAGCGGGCGGCTTGCGGCGTTATGTCGGCTCGACATCGCCGAACGACGGTGGCTATGGCGCGAAGGTGTTGGCCGAGCGCGCGCGACTGCGGGATGTTGCGCGCGGACGCAGGGTGCCAGTTAACGCCCCGCAATCGCCCGCGCCAATGCTCGCATCGACGCCGCCGCAGACCAATGCATCGACGCAACGAGTGCCGGTCACGCTGGGTGCTGAGCCTGCGGCGGTCACGCAAAAGGCGCTTGTCGGCGCTGATACGCATGCGCAGAATGAAGCCGGCGCCAGTACCGTGTCGAAACATACCGAGCAGTTGGCCGATATTGGTGCTTGATCGGTGGCGGGCGCGCTGCACAGCCGGTGGGGAAGAGGCGGTGGCAGCGCCCAATTACGACGCGCCAAACAGGGTGTGTAGCCGTGCGATAGCCTGTTGTAGCCGCTCGTACGACGTCGCGTATGAAATTCGCAGGTAGTCGTGCGGCGCATGCACGCCGAAGTCCAGGCCCGGCACCATGCTGACCTTCGCTTCTTGAAGCATCGTGGACGCGAGCGCCGCGCTGTCCGACGCAGCCGGGTGCGCGATGCCGCGGCAGTTCGCATAGACGTAAAACGCGCCATCCGGCAGGACCGGTATGCCGAAACCCAATTCGCGCAACGCCGGTACCAGGAAGTCGCGCCGTCGCTTGAACTCGAGCCGCCGTTGCTCGTAGATCTCGAGTGACGCGGGCTCGAAGCATGCGAGCGCCGCGTGCTGCGCGAGCGCGGACGCGCAGATGAATAGATTCTGCGCGAGCTTCTCGAAGGCCGGCACCCAGTGCAGCGGCACCACGAGCCAGCCCAGGCGCCAGCCCGTCATGCTGAAGTACTTCGAAAAACTGTTTACGGTCACGACATGATCGTGTGCGCCGTGTAGTGACAGCGCCGAGACGGGCGGCGCATCATAGGTCAGTCCCTGATAGATTTCGTCGACGATTGCGAAACCGTCTTGGGCGCGGACCGTATCGACAATGCGTTGCAGTTCGCTCGCGTCGATCGATGTGCCGGTAGGGTTCGACGGCGACGCGAGCAGCACGCCGCGTGTGTTCGCACCCCAATGCTGCTGCACGTGCGCCGCGCTTAATTGAAAGCGCTGCGCCGCGTCGCTCGGCACTAGAACCGCCCGGCCCTCGAAGGCGGTGACGAAGTGACGGTTGCACGGATAGGTCGGATCCGGCATTAGCACCTCGTCGTCGCGATCGACAAGCGCCGCGCAAGCGAGCAACAACGCCGCGGAGGCGCCGGCTGTTACGACGATGCGTGCCGGTTCGACATCGACGTTGTACATACGCCGGTAATGCATTGCAATGGCTTCGCGTAACGGCGTGATGCCCAGCGCCGGCGTGTACTGCGTGAGGCCTCGGCGCAGTGCCGAGGCTGCCGCTTCGGCGACGGCCGGTGGAGCCGTGAAATCGGGCTCGCCGATGCTCATGTGGATCACGTCATGGCCTGCCTGCTCGAGGCGGGTGGCTTGCTTGACGAATTCCATGACCTGGAATGGCTCGATCCGCTCGATGCGTGAAGCGAGCCGACCGGCCCGGGCGGTGACAAGCGGATCCGGCATCGAATCAGTGTCGGTCATGCAGCATCCCTGGCGAACGCGACAGCGCGCATTCAACCGCGAGCCTTGACTTCGTCGGCGCGCATGGTCACCGCGAGCTTGTCGAGGACGCCGTTCACATACTTGTAGCCGTCGGCACCGCCAAATGTCTTAGCCAACTCGACGGCCTCGTTGATCACAACCCGGTACGGGATCTCGAAATGATGCTGGAATTCGTATGCCGCAATGAGCAGCACCGCCCGTTCGACCGGCGACAGTTGGTCGATCGGGCGATCCAGGAACGGCATGAGCGCTTCAGTCAGCGTCGCAGCCTGCTTGATCACGCCATGTAGCAGCGCATCGAAATGGTCGCGATCCGCTTTGTCGAAGCCGGGCTGCTCGCGCATGGCTGCGTCGATCTCGCCCGGCGCCGCGCCCGACAGCAGCCACTGATACAAACCTTGCGTGGCCAACTCGCGCGAGCGACGGCGAGCACTTCTCGTTGTCATGCTCGATCCTCGTCTGCTGCTTCGTCTTCCTCGTCCTCGTCGTCATCTTGACCGAGTTGGTCGAGAGCGGACGATAGGTTTGCCATTTCCACCGCAACGCGTGCCGCATCGCGGCCTTTCTCGGTCATTCTCGCGATCGCCTGCTCGTCGTTTTCGGTGGTCAACACCGCGTTGGCGATCGGCACGCCGAAGTCCAATGCAATCCGGCTGATGCCCGCGCCGCTTTCGTTGGATACCAGCTCGAAGTGATAGGTCTCGCCGCGAATCACCGCGCCGAGCGCGATCAGCGCGTCGAACTGGCCGCTCTCGGCGAGCTTTTGCAGTGCGAGCGCAATCTCCAGTGCGCCGGGCACCGTGACGAGCAGCACGTCCTCGCCCGCGACGCCAAGGCGCTCGAGTTCCTCGACGCAGGCGTCGACCAGCCCGTTGCAGACCGGCTCGTTGAAGCGGGATTGGACGATGCCGATGCGCAGTCCGTCACCCTCGTGATTCGGTTGATATTGTCCGATTTCCATGAATGTTCCGTTGATGTGTGGGGCGAGGCGGGACGCTGGCCGCCGGGCCATGATCCAGAATAGGCAGATACCGCGCGCGTCGCCCTATCCGTGCGAACGCGGGCCGCTGCTCGCGAATCCGTGTGCTGCTGCCGGCATGGGCTCGAAACCGGTGACCTCGAGGCCGTACCCCGACATGCTGCCCATCCTGCGCGGATTCGACAAGACCCGCATTTTGCCGACATGCAACTCATGCAGGATCTGCGCGCCGACGCCGTACGTCTTGAAGTCGACTGGACGGCGCTTGAGTTCGGCTGCCTTGTCCTGCCGCTCGAATGCCTCGAATACATCCAGCAGCCGCTCGCCAGACTCGTGCACGTTCAGCAACACCACGACGCCGGTTTCCCGCTGAGCAATCTCGCGCAGCGCCGCATCCAATGTCCAGGAGTGTGTACTGACACCCGTTTCAATCAAGTCGAGGATCGACAGCGGCTCGTGTACCCGCACCAGGGTCTCGACCTCAGGCGAGGGTTGCCCGCGCACCAGCGCCAGATGCGGCGCGCCGCTCGGCTTGTCGTGGAACAGCACCGCATTGAACGGTCCGTGCGCAGTATGCATCGTGCGCTGCGCCACGCGTTCGATGATCGATTCGGTGCGACTGCGGTACTGGATCAGGTCCGCGATCGTGCCGACCTTCAACCCGTGCTGCGCGGCGAACTCGACGAGGTCGGGCAAGCGGGCCATCGTGCCATCGTCCTTAATCACCTCGCAGATCACCGATGCCGGCGTGAGCCCGGCCAGCGCCGTTAGGTCGCAACCGGCCTCGGTATGGCCGGCGCGCACCAGCACGCCACCGGGCTGCGCCATGATCGGAAACACGTGTCCAGGCTGCACGATATCCTCGGCTCGGGCATCGCGCGCGACGGCCGCCTGGATCGTGCGTGCGCGGTCGGCAGCGCAGATGCCGGTGGTCACGCCTTGCGCGGCCTCGATGCTGACCGTAAACGCCGTGCCGTATTGCGTGCCATTGCGATGCGTCATCAGCGGCAGGTTCAATGTGCGGCAGCGCTCCTGCGTCAGCGTCAGGCAGATCAGCCCGCGGCCATAGCGAGCCATGAAGTTGATCGCTTCCGGTGTGACGAAATCAGCGGCCAGCACCAAGTCGCCCTCGTTCTCGCGATCTTCTTCGTCGACGAGGATGACCATTCTGCCGGCCTTGAGTTCGGCAATGATCTCTTGCGTGGAAGCGAGTGTCATGGTGGGCGATGGTGGCATGATAGGAAAACCGCTATTTTACGTCAGCACCGCGTCAAGAGCCGATTTCTATGCTGGTTCTGCGAGTACGGAGGCAATGAAGCGGGCGACGCCGTCCACACAGGATACACACGCAGCGGTATAGCCGATCCGTGCAAAGGCGCTGGTGGGGCCGACGCATACCAGCGGCTTGCGCCAGCGTCGCGCCAACGAGATTTCGTCGGCAGTGCCGTGGCCGCCCGGCAACGCGACGATGACGTCGCTGCTCAGCACGTTGACGTGGTTGCGACTGACGCGATTCGGCGGCGCCCCGGCGTCATGACGGGGCAGTGGCGTGATGATCGGCAGATCGACAAACCGATTCGGATAGCCGTCCAGCGGTACGAAGCCGGCTACCAGATCGGCGCGTGTGGGCACGATTGCAATTGAGCGGCCCGTGCGTGGGCTGACGCTGCAGAAGCCGCGTGCGACGCTGAGCATCACACCCTGGCCGCCGCCGGTCAGCAGGTTGTAGCCGTTTTCGGCGATCCATCGGCCGAGCGGCTCGGCCAGTTCCGTCCAAGGCTCGGTGCCCGAGCCCATTACACCGATTGTCTTGGTCAGCATGAGGAGGCGACGACGTGATAATGACGAGGGAAGTACACCAAGGCGTCAATTGACGCCGGGCCGAGCCGCAGATTGAATACATCGGCGACGATGACGCTATGCGTGCCATGTCGAGTAACGTTCGCGATGCGACAATCGAGTGTGGCCAATGCGTCGTCGAGCACCGGCGCGCCAGTGTACATCGTGCGCCAGCGCGCGTGCCTGACCAACGTGATTTGGCCGTTGAGTCGCGATTCGATCGGATAAATTGGCGATACTATTGCGCAGGCCGGTGATTCCCACCACCCGTGGCCATGACGGCAAGCGACTTTAAACCGGCGTTGCGGCGCATGCAGTAGAGCGGCGACTTTGAATGCGCGTTTGCTGTCGTCGCAATGATCGTCAATACCGCGTTTGACGAAGTGCGTCGCGTGGCCATCGAGCGGTTCGATCACCCCACACACGGCTGGTTTTGGCGCGACGCCGGCAGACGATCAGCCCTTGAAAAAACCGATTACTTCAATGATGGGTAGCCGTTCTGAGACGTGCTGAGCATCCGCTCGACATACCGCGCAATCATATCGACTTCGAGATTGACCGCGTCGCCAACGCGCAGGTGCCGCAGCGTGGTCATCTGTATCGTGTGCGGAATCACGTTGATCGAGAACTCGCATCCATCGTCCCGGTCCTGTACGGCATTGACGGTCAGGCTGACACCGTTGACCGTGATGGACCCCTTGTACGCGAAGTACTTTGCGAGCGAGGACGGCGCGACGATGCGCAATTCGTGTGACTCTCCCACCGGCTCGAAGCGGCTGACCTGGCCGAGCCCGTCGACATGTCCGCTGACTAGGTGGCCGCCCAGGCGTTCATGCGCACGCAGCGCTTTTTCGAGGTTCACTTCGCCGGGCTGGGCGAGCCCGGTGGTGCAGTTCAGCGTTTCCCGCGATACGTCGACCTCGAACTGCGTCGATGTCTTGTCGACGACCGTCAAGCACGCACCTTGCACTGCGATGCTGTCGCCCAACCCGACATCGGACAGATTGAGCGTGCTGGCGGCGATCGATAGGCGCGCGCCGTCCTCGACAGACGCGCCCAGCGGGGTGACCGATTCAATGCGGCCGACCGCCGCGACGATGCCTGTGAACATACGAGAATCCCTTTATTGTGAGCGCGGCTCGCCCGTTTGCAGTGCGTTGTCGGATTCGGCCGCCACGAGCCTGGCAAGGACCCGTAGATCCTCGCCGATCCGCTCGATCGAATGATATTGCAGCCGTACTCGTTGATCGAGCGTCGGCGGCGGCTCGAGGTTGAACATGCCGGTCGCGTTGCCAAGCAGGGCTGGGGCGATGTAGAGCAGCAACTCGTCAACGCAGCCTTCGCGCAACAATGAGCCGTTGAGCTTGTAGCCCGCCTCGACATGCAATTCGTTGATGCCACGCGCAGCAAGCAGCCGTAGCGCAGCCGGCAGGTCAACCTTGCCGGACTGGTTCGGCAACGCAATCACTTCGGCGCCCGCCGCGCGTAACGCATGCGCACGCGCGGCGAATGCTGCGTCGTCGCGCGCGCAGATTACCAATGGTGGCGCGCCGGCTAGAATCCTTGCATCCAGCGGCACGTCCAGACGGCTGTCCACCAGCACGCGCAGCGGTTGGCGAGGCGTGGACACTGCGCGCACGGTCATCTGCGGATCGTCCTCGCGCACCGTGCCGATACCGGTAAGGGTCGCGCACGCGCGGGCGCGCCATGCGTGTCCGTCCGTGCGCGCGGCACTCGACGTGATCCACTGGCTTTGGCCGTTCGGCAACGCGGTGCGACCGTCCAGCGTTGCGGCGATCTTGAGTCGCACCCACGGAACGCCACGCGTCATCCGCGACACAAAGCCGACGTTTAACTCCTGCGCCTCGTGCGCAAGCAGTCCACAGCGTACGTCCACGCCCGCATCGCGCAGACTGGCCAGGCCACGGCCGCTGACCTGCGGGTTCGGGTCTTCCATCGCGGCAATCACCCGCGTGATGCCGGCCTCGATCAGCGTATTCGCGCAGGGTGGCGTGCGACCGAAGTGGCTGCAAGGCTCCAGCGTCACATAGGCGGTGGCGCCGGCGGGGGTGTGCCCGCGCAAGCGTGCGTCTTTCAGCGCGCAGATTTCCGCATGGTCTTGTCCGGCCGGCTGCGTGAAGCCTTCGCCGATGACTTCGCCATCCTTGACAAGCACGCACCCCACGCGCGGGTTCGGCGACGTCGTATATAACCCGCGCTCGGCGAGCACGAGCGCGCGCTGCATCTGCAAGCGATCAAAGTCTGAGAACATGGCAGGGTCGGCGCTCAGCGTTGCAGCGCAGTGAACACGGTGCGGGCGATCGACAGCGTTTCGTCGATGACCGCGTCGTCGTGCGTGATTGACACGAAGCCGGCCTCGTATGCTGAGGGGGCGAAATGCACGCCGGCATCGAGCATTGCGTGGAAGAACGCGTTGAAGCGGGGTACGTCGCAGCGCATCACCTCGGCAAAGCTGCGCGGCACCTGCGAGGCGAAATACAGGCCGAACATGCCGCCCAGCGAGTCCGCGCTGAATGGCACGCCCGCGTCGCGCGCGGCGGCCTGCAGCCCACCGGCGAGCCGCGCAGTCTGCTGGGACAGGCGGTCATAGAAGCCGGGCGCCTGAATCTGGCGCAGCGTTTCGAGGCCAGCGGCGACCGCGAGTGGGTTGCCTGACAGGGTGCCGGCCTGGTAGACGCCGCCCAATGGTGCCAGGTGCGCCATGATGTCGCGTCGGCCACCGAACGCGGCAATCGGCATTCCGCCGCCGATCACCTTGCCCAGGCAGGTTAGGTCCGGCACGATATTGAATAGCTGCTGCGCGCCGCCAAGCGCGACGCGAAAACCGCACATTACCTCATCGAAGATCAGCACGCTGCCGTGCTCAGTGCACTGCTTGCGCAACGCGGCGAGGAATTCGGCCGACGCCCGCACGAGATTCATGTTGCCCGCGACCGGCTCGACAATCACCGCTGCGATTTCCTTGCCAAATGCGCTGAATGCTTCGTTCAACTGCTCGACGTTGTTGTACTCGAGCACGGTGGTGTGATGCGCGATGTCGGGCGGCACACCGGCCGAGGTGGGGTTGCCAAACGTCAGCAGTCCGGACCCGGCCTTCACAAGCAGGCTGTCGGCATGGCCGTGATAGCAACCTTCGAATTTGACGATGCGGCTGCGCCCGGTGAACCCGCGGGCGAGCCGCAACGCGCTCATCGTGGCCTCGGTGCCGCTCGAGACCATGCGGATTTGCTCAATCGATGGCATGAGGCGGCAAATCTCCTCGGCGATTTCGATTT
Source organism: Mycetohabitans sp. B2 (assembly GCF_021733735.1). Lineage (NCBI taxonomy): Bacteria > Pseudomonadati > Pseudomonadota > Betaproteobacteria > Burkholderiales > Burkholderiaceae > Mycetohabitans > Mycetohabitans sp. B2. Next base: position 45,491 of record NZ_JAHKSP010000047.1, on the reverse strand, counting down.
CCGCCTCGGTCGGCGCGCCGAATGAGAAGCCCGACGCGAGCGCGCGCTGTACCGCGACCAGTACGTCTGGATTGAGGTGTCCGAGGATCATCGGCCCCCACGAACCGATGTAGTCAATGTAGCGCTGCCCATCTGCGTCCCATAAATACGGGCCGTGCGCGCGTGTGATGAAGCGCGGCGTGCCGCCGACCGAGCGGAAAGCGCGCACCGGCGAATTGACGCCGCCCGGAATCGTGAGCTGGGCCCGTTCGAAAAGAAGTTGGCTCTTGGACATTGAATCCATCCCGCATTGCAGCAATGATATCCATGCATTGTACCGGAGCGGTGCGCGGCGCCGGCGCGTACAATGAAGTACTTAATTTATGAAATGTTTTGTGCGCGGTTTCCCGCAGCGTCTCCATGCCTGATTCCCCGACTGCTCGCCGCCGGCCCGATTGGCGCTTGATTCTCTTGCTTGGCGCGCTCGCCGCGTGTGGCCCGATCTCGATTGACATGTATCTGCCGAGCCTGCCGTCGCTGGCAGCGGCATTCGACATCAGCGCCTCGGCCGCACAGGTGACGCTGACCAGCTTCATGTTCGGCTTTTCGATTGGTATGCTGCTGTATGGCCCATTGTCCGACGTCTATGGTCGGCGCCCGGTCTTAATCGGCGGCATCGTGCTGTATGGGCTGGCCAGTATGGCCTGTGCGCTCGCGCCGTCGATCGGCTGGCTGATCGCGGTGCGCTTCCTGCAGGCGCTGGGCGCCGGCGCGGCGTCGGTGCTCGCGCGCGCGATTGCGCGAGATGTGCATGGCCCCACCGATGCGGCCCGCGTGCTGTCGATGCTGGCCATCGTGACCTCGATTGGGCCATTGCTTGCGCCGCTGGTGGGCGGGCAGCTGCTGCTGCTCGGCGGCTGGCGTGCGGTGTTTGGGGCGCTGGCGCTGTTTGGCGCGGCCTGCGCCATCACGGCGGTGCGCAAGGTGCCGGAAACGTGGCCGCCGCACAAGCGGCATGAAAACGCGCTTACCGCGTCATTCGCCGTGTACGGGCGCTTGCTGACCGATCCGGTGGCGTGGGGCCATATACTTTGCGGCGGTATGGCGTTCGCGGGCATGTTCGCGTACATCACGGCCACGCCGTTCGTCTACATCGATTACTTCCATGTGTCGGCGCAGGCCTATGGGTTGTTTTTTGCGCTGAACATCGTCGGCATCATGGCGGGGAATATCCTCAATGTGCGGCTGGTCGGCGCGCTCGGCGCGCTGCGCATGATCTCGGTCTCATCGCGGGTGTGCCTGCTCGCCTCGCTTGGGGTGTTCGTGGCCTGCACCACCGGCTGGGGTGGCCTGTGCTCGATCGTCGCGACACTATTTTTCGTGGTTGGCATGGTCGGTGTGCTCGGCGCGAACTGCACAAATGATCTGATGCACCGCTATCCGCGCAACGCCGGCGCGGCGGCGGCGGTGTTCGGCGCGATGCAACTGGCGCTCGGCGCGCTGTCGAGCCTGGCGGTCGGCGCGTTGCAGGACGGTTCGCCACGCGCCATGGGGATCGTGATCGGTGCCTGTGGCGTGTTGACCTATATGGGATATCGGCTTATGGCCCGCTCGCACCGGCGGCCGGCCATGGGTTGAGGCCGACTAACGATCGAGTGTCGGCCAGCGGCAGCGGGCGCGCAGGCCATAGGGCACAAGGGCTGACGACGCTCCGGTCAAGCGGGTTTCAGTCAGCCGTATTGCTCATTGCGCGCTTGGTCGAATGCGACGCGTCGCCGCCACTGTCAGCGGGTGCATCGCCGGGCAGCGTCTCGATCAGCGTGTCGAGCAGGCGGTAGGCCTCGGCCAGGGTCTTCGCACCGATCTTATGTTCCAATGACCGGTATTGTTCGTCGATCAGCGGACTAATCCGCTTGACGAGCGCTTGGCTTTGCGGCGTCAGACTCACGATCACTTTGCGCTGATCGGACGCGACGCGCGAACGGCGGATCAGCCCGTCCCGATCCATCCGTTCAAGCACCCCGGTCAAGCTCGGACTGAGAATGCAGCAAACGCGCGCGATCTGCCCCGCTTCCATTTCCTGACGCGGATGATCGTTCAACGCGCGTATGATTCGCCACTGCTGCTCGGTCAGCGAGAACTGCTTGAGCACCGGGCGGAACATGCCCATGACGCTTTCGCGCGCCTGGAGTAGGAGCATCGCAAGGTTGCGATGGTTAAATTCACCGGTCATCGTTGTATGGAATCAGGCGGGTGGCGAAGCAGCCTATTATACGTTCCACAACGCAGCGCTCTCGCGCGGTGTCCGATCCTGGCGCCAATCATGCTGATCGGTATAACAGCCATGCAACTGGCGCATCACCGGGCGTCGCGTGGCGATGCGCGGCGCAGCAATGCGGGCAGGTGATGCGTATTTGCGTGGGAGGACGAAAAAATGGTTGTGCGCCAGCCGTCATGCAATGCGTGGCTAGGTCTTCGGTGCGCGGAATTTTATTGTTTCTCGCCTCCAGAACACCAATGAAACTAGGGCCCGCCTTGCCGGTCACGAGGTCATGGCCGCGGCGACTGCCACGTTTCATGACGAACGGTGTTGAGGGACCATTCGCTGGCCGCTGCCTGACCGCCAGGTTGCACTGCAACTGGTTGATAAGACGAAGCTTTCTTTGCCCTGATGGATCGCTTGATATCGCTTGATTGGGATTGTAGTTAAACTACAATTTAGTGCCAAAATATTTTTATCGGGCTACGATCGATTGCGCGCCTTGCGCGACGGCCTGTCCGAGCCAGGTTTCCAACGTCACCGTCAACACACAATGCAAGTTGATCCAGGCTTTACGTTCGTCCTTTTCGGCGGCACCGGCGACCTGTCGATGCGCAAAATCCTGCCGGCGTTGTACCAGGCGCACCGCGGCGGCATGCTGCCTGCGGCAGGCAGAATCGTTGCGGTCGCGCGTGGCATTGGCGACCGCGATGCGTACGCGCAATGGATGCACACGCACGTGCGCCAGCACGTGAAGCCGACCGGCGACGATGCCTCGTGGAACAGCTTCCTTGAGCGCATCTTATTCGTGCAGATCGACCTTGGACAGCCGGACGACTATGCGCTGCTACGCGAGGCGATTTCACCGCTGCCCGGCATTCGGGTGTTCTACCTGGCTACTGGGCCGTCACTATTCGTGTCGATCTGTCGTGCGTTGGCGACCGTGGGCTTGAGCGATGGCGCGCGCATCGTGCTGGAAAAGCCGCTTGGCTACGATCTGGAGTCGTCCAATGCGATCAACGACGCGGTCGGCGAGATCTTCGCGGAAGGGCAGATCTACCGGATCGATCACTACCTGGGCAAGGAGCCCGTTCAGAACCTGCTCGCGCTGCGTTTCGGCAACGCACTGTTCGAGCCGCTGTGGCGCCGCGAGTGGGTCGAGAGCATCCAAATCACGATTGCCGAGGAATTGGGCGTCGAGGGACGGGGCGATTTCTACGACCATACCGGCGCGTTGCGCGACATGGTGCAGAACCATCTATTGCAGCTGCTATCGATCGTGGCGATGGAGCCACCTCACTCGATGGATGCCGATGCGGTGCGCGATGAAAAACTGCGTGTGCTGCGCGCGCTCAAGCCCGTCGAGCGTCGTGACATCAGTCGCGTCGCGGTACGTGGCCAGTATCATGCGGGCGTGGTCAAGGGTGTCGCGGTGCCCGCCTATGTGACCGAGCACGGCGTGAGCGCATCAAGCACGACCGAGACCTTCGTCGCGTTGAAGGTCGAGATCGAAAACTGGCGCTGGGCCGGCGTGCCGTTTTTTCTGCGCACCGGCAAGCGGCTTGCCGATCGCGTCGCGGAAATCGTCGTCAACTTCCGCGCGGTTCCACACTCGGCGCTCGGCCCGATGGCGCTGTGCAATGGCGCCAATCGTCTGGTGATCCGGCTGCAGCCCAACGAATCGATCCGGCTATATTGCCTGGCCAAGCAGCCCGGTGAGGGGATGAACCTGCAAAGCGTGCACCTGGATCTGGCGTTCGACCAGTTCTTCAAAGAAGATCGCATGGAAGCATACCAGCGCCTGTTGCTAGATGTGATTAATGGCCGGCTGGCATTGTTCGTGCATCGGGACGAGCAGGAGGCGGCGTGGAAGTGGGTCGAGCCGATCCTGGAAGAATGGGCTCGTCCCGGCACGTCGCCCAAGCCGTACGCAGCGGGGACGTGGGGACCGGCTGCGGCGAGCGCGATGCTCGCTCAGCATGGTACATGCTGGCTCGAAGAAGAGAACTAGCCGGTGCGTTGTGTTTGCTTGAATAGCAGGAATCGGCCCGTCCGCCATGTCGGTGGGCGGTCGCAGGAAGTACGGAGGAGAAGTGATCGAGCTTCACGCTTTTGATGACCCGCGCGCGCAGCAAGACGCGCTGTCGCAGGCGGTCGGCGACGCGCTGCAGTCGTCGCTGGCCGCGCATATCGGCGCGGGCCGTGCCACGCTCGCGGTGTCGGGCGGCACCAGCCCGCGACCGTTTTTGCAGACTTTGTCGCGACGCCCGCTCGACTGGGCGCGCATCGACGTTACCCTGGTCGACGATCGCTGGGTCCCGCCGATGCATGCCGACAGCAATGCGCGACTCGTGCGCGACACGTTGCTGCAGCACGCGGCGCGCCAGGCCGTGTTCCGGTCGCTGGTCGACGTCGATCAAGCGCCCGCTGCCCACGTCGCGGCACTCAACGCGGATGCTTCGCGCGCGCTGCCCGACGTGGCCGTGCTCGGCATGGGAGAAGATGGCCACACGGCGTCGATCTTCGCCGACGCGCCGCAGTGGGAGCTGGCCACACAAACCCGCGAGCGCTATGTGCTGGTCGAGCCGCGGCAGGCGCCGCATCTGCGGGTCAGCTTGTCGCTGTCGGCGCTCAGGCAAATCGGCCGGTTGTTTCTGTTGGTCTCCGGGCAGCGCAAGCTGGATGTGCTGCGCGCTGCGATCGAGCATCCACAGCACAACGCCATCTCCAAGCTGGCCAACGATACGGGAGTCAACGTCGATGCCTACTGGTGCGCCTAAAGCGGTGCTCGCGCGCCAGAGTCCACATTCGGATGGCCCGCGGCTGCTTGCCGACATAGGTGGCACCAATGCGCGCTTCGCACTGGAATTCGGACCGGGACAGATTGACGGTATCCGTGTGTATTCTTGCGCGGATTATCCGGGCATCGCTGCGGCGATCCGCAAGTTCTTGAAGGACAGCGGGGTCGGTCGCGTGAACCACGCGGCCATTGCGATTGCCAATCCCGTCGATGGCGATCAGGTGCAGATGACCAACCACAACTGGAGTTTTTCAATCGAGGCCACGCGTCGCGCGTTAGGTTTCGATACGCTGTTGGTGGTCAACGACTTTACCGCGTTGGCCATGGCGCTGCCGAGCCTGTCTGATGCGCAACGCGCGCAGATTGGCGGCGGCGTGCGCCGGCAGAACAGTGTGATCGGGCTGCTCGGACCTGGCACGGGGTTGGGCGTGTCAGGCTTGATTCCCGCAAACGAGCGCTGGATCGCGCTGGGCAGTGAGGGCGGGCATGCCACCTTCTCGCCGCAGGACGAGCGCGAGGATCGGGTGCTGCACTATGCGCGCAAGAAGTGGCCGCATGTGTCGTTCGAGCGGGTTTGCGCAGGACCGGGACTGGCACTGATCTACCGCGCGCTGGCCGAGCGCGACAACAAGCGGCTGGACACGCCGCTCGAGCCGGCCGACGTGGTGCGGCGCGCGCAGGCGGCCGAGCCGCTCGCGTTGGAGGCAGTGGAGTGCTTCTGTGCGGTGCTTGGCACGTTTGCTGGCAATATTGCAGTCACACTCGGCGCGCTGGGCGGCGTTTATATCGGCGGCGGCGTCATCCCCCATCTGGGCGAGTTGTTTTCGACTTCGCCGTTTCGTGCACGGTTCGAGGCGAAGGGCCGTTTCCAGGCGTACTTGGCGAATATCCCAACCTTCGTGATCACCGCGCAATATCCGGCCTTGCTCGGCGTGTCCGCGATCCTGGCCGAGCAGCTCGGGCATCACGCCGGCGGCGGATCAGCCGTGTTCGAGTGCATCCGGCAGATGCGCGACGTGCTCACGCCGGCCGAGCGGCGCGTGGCTGATCTGGCGTTGAACCACCCGCGCTCGATCATCAACGATCCGATCATCGACATCGCGCGCAAGGCCGAGGTGAGCCAGCCGACCGTAATCCGCTTCTGCCGCTCGCTTGGCTGCCAAGGATTGTCCGACTTCAAGCTGAAGCTGGCCACCGGCCTGACTGGCACGAACCCGGTGAGCCACAGCCAGGTCCACCTGGGCGACTCGGCGACTGACTTTGGCGCGAAGGTGCTCGACAACACCGTGTCGGCCATCCTGCAGCTGCGCGAGCAGATGAACTTCGATAACGTCGAGCGCGCGATCGACATGCTGAACAGCGCACGGCGCATCGAATTCTACGGCCTGGGCAATTCGAACATCGTCGCTCAGGATGCGCACTACAAGTTCTTCCGCTTCGGGATCCCGACCATTGCATACGGTGACCTTTACATGCAGGCCGCGTCCGCCGCGTTGCTGGGCAAGGGCGATGTGATTGTCGCCGTCTCCAAGTCCGGCAAGGCGCCGGAGTTGCTGCGCACGCTGGAGGTGGCGATGCAAGCTGGTGCGCAAGTGATTGCAATCACGTCGAGCAACACGCCGCTGGCCAAGCGCGCGAGCGTCGCGCTGGAGACGGACCCTATCGAGATCCGCGACGCGCAGCTGTCGATGATCTCGCGTGTGCTGCACTTGTTGGTAATCGACATATTGGCGGTCGGCGTCGCGATCCGGCGCGCGTTACCCGACGCGGGCATGCAGCAGGTGGTCGAGGCGGTACGTGGGCATGCCGACGAAGACTGCGCCGCGGTGCTGGACTGGCTCAGCCACGGCGCGGCATTGGAACGGCGCGATACGCAATAAAAAAACGGTACGGTCCATGCCGATCCGCACCGATACGTGCCTCTCGCAGCAGTGTAAAAACTGGGGCCGTTCGCGTGGCGGTGTGGTGGCGGCCCCCTCTGTCATTGCCGCGCCAGCCAATGGCTATTTTAGGCTGCCGGATAGGAATTGCTTGAGCCGCTCGCTCTTCGTGCGGCCGAATACCTCGTGCGGCGGCCCTTGTTCTTCAACGCGGCCCTGGTGCAGGAACATCACATGGCTTGACACGTTGCGCGCAAACGCCATTTCGTGCGTCACGACAATCATCGTGCGGCCTTCTTCGGCCAGCGTCTGCATCACCTTCAGCACTTCGCCGACCAACTCGGGGTCCAACGCCGAGGTCGGCTCGTCAAATAGCAACACATCCGGGTGCATCGCCAGCGCGCGGGCGATGGCCACTCGCTGCTGCTGCCCACCGGACAGGTGCGATGGGTATTTCTGCTCGACTGATGCGCCGAGCCCAACCTTGTCCAGGTACTGGCGCGCCCGCTCCTGCGCCTGCGCGGGCGACAAGCCCAGCACATGCACGGGTGCCTCGGTGAGGTTTTCTAGCACCGTCATGTGCGACCACAGGTTGAAGTGCTGGAAGACCATCGCCAGCTTGGTGCGCACGCGTTGCAACTGCCGGGTGTCGATGACTTTCAGGTTGCCGTTGCGATCCGGCGCGGTCTTGACCTCGACGCCGTCTACATAGATCCGGCCCGCATTGGGCTGTTCCAGAAAGTTCACGCATCGCAGGAACGTGCTCTTGCCAGAGCCTGACGAACCGATGATGCTGATCACATCGCCGGCCTTGGCTTTGAGCGAGATGCCCTTGAGCACCTCATGGCTGCCATAGCGCTTATGCAGATCATCGACGAACAACTTGGACATGGGCGAATTCATCGCGTGTTGAGCCTTTCGCGGATTGAACTTATTGACCTTGCGGCCGCAGATAGGCCAGCCAGCGCTGCTCGGCGCGCCGGAACAGACCCACCAGCGTGAACGAAATGCCCAAATAGAGCAGCGCGGCGATGCCGAACGCCTCGAACGATTGATACGTGGCCGAATTGACGTCGCGTGCGACCTTCAAGATGTCCGGCACCGTCGCGGTGAAGGCGATCGTGGTAGCGTGCAGCATCAGGATCACTTCGTTGCTATAGTACGGCAGCGCCCGGCGCAGCGCCGAGGGCAGAATGACGCGCCGGTAGAGCGCGAAGCCGGACATGCCGTACGCGCGCGCGGCCTCGATCTCGCCGTACGGCGTCGCGCGGATCGCGCCGGCGAAAATCTCGGTTGTGTAGGCACAGGTGTTCAGCGTGAACGCTAGCAGCGTGCAGTACATTCCCTGTCGGAAGAACGCATTGAGAAAGTCGTGCGAACGCACGAACTCCAGACTGTAGATGCCGGTGTAGCACAGCAGCAGCTGCACGTAGAGCGGGGTACCGCGGAATACGTAGGTATACAACCAGACCGGGGCGCTGATCCATTTGTGTCGAGATACGCGCGCGACCGCAAGCGGAATCGACAGGCAGAAACCGATGCCGATCGACACGACCAGCAGCCACAATGTGATGGCCACGCCGGTGATGTTGTAGCCATCGGTAAACAGATAGGCTTTCCAGTAGGTATGCAGCAGTTCAATCATCGTCGCGCCCGGGTATCAGAGATCCGCACGGCGAACGCCGGTTGAGTAGCGGCGCTCCAGGTACAGCAACACGACATTGGAAAGCGTCGTGATCGCTAAGTAGATCGCGCCGGCGACGACCGTGAAAAAGAAGAAGCGCATCGTGCCCTTGCCGGCGTCCTGCGACGCCTTGACCACATCGGCAAGACCAATGATCGATACCAGCGCGGTCGACTTGACGAGCACCTGCCAGTTATTGCCGATGCCGGGTAACGCAAAGCGCATCATCTGCGGGAACATGACCCGCGAAAACGCTTGCCAGCTTGTCATGCCGTACGCCGCCGCCGCCTCCATCTGGCCGCGCGGCACCGACAGGAACGCGCCGCGGAATGTCTCGGTGAAGTATGCGCCATAGATAAAGCCCAGCGTCAGTACACCGGCGGTGAATGGGTCGATGTCGATCTGCTCGATCTGCATCAGGTCGGTTAGGTGATTCAGCCAGATCTGCATGCTGAAGAACACCAGCAGCATCAGCACCAGATCGGGCACGCCGCGGATCAACGTGGTATAGACCGTGCCGACCATGCGCGGCATGCGGCTGCGCGAGAGCCTGGCTGCGGCGCCGAGCAGCCCGATCATAAAAGCGACCGCGAGCGACAGCAGCGACAACTTGATGGTTTGCCACGTGCCCGCTGCGATGACCGGGCCATACCCTTGCAGGAACATGGTGAAGTCAGTAGCCTAATGTCTAATAATGAGTCAAATATCCGGCGCACTTTGGGACAACCGCCTATGTCAGTTGGCCAAAAATGCGCGCAACACGATGCCGGTGCGCAGCATGCTTGTGTGATGCTCGATACGCGAAGGGCGGTATTCTAACTCAACGGCACACGAGGACCGCCACGCGTGGGGCGGGCCGGGCTGGCGCAGCGCCGGCCCGGCAGGGGCGTTTATTCGGGTTGCGCGTCAGCGGCCGCCGGCGGTGATACCTGGGCGGGCCATACGCGTCGCGCGCGCTCCAGCACTCATGCATCTTCGCCTGCCTCTGCTCCATTCGTGCCCAGTGCGTCTTCAGTATGCCGCTGCCGGTCGTTTTTGCTGATCGTTTAGCGTATTGTAGACGTTCAGCTACGCGGCCACGGTTTGCTCACGCAATTTTTCGCGCTGTGCGGCGAGGCGCTGCTGCGTCGCGTGCCCTCAGTGCAGCGTTTGTTACGCGCGATTACGTCTGGCTGACGCAGTAACAACCGGTAACGACGGATACGCATTGCAGCGGCGATCCGGTCCGTGGTAACGGTAAACTGCCGCTTATGGCTACTCAAATCCTCGTAATCGACGACGATCAGGAGTTGCGCGACCTGTTGCGCGATTATCTGACCCGGCAGGGCATCGAAGTGTCGGTACTGCACGATGCGGCTTCACTGGAGCGGCGGCTCGAGCGGGAACGGCCCGACTTGATCGTGCTCGACCTCATGATGCCTGGCGTGGACGGCTTGACGGCGCTGCGGCAATTGCGCGCCGCGGGCGACGACATTCCGGTGATCATGCTGACTGCGCGTGCGGACGACGTCGACCGTATCGTCGGGCTGGAGCTGGGCGCGGACGACTATCTCGGCAAGCCGTTCAACCCGCGCGAGTTGCTGGCCCGCGTGCAGGCGGTGCTGCGGCGGCGTCGCAGCATTCCGTCGGCCGCGCCGGAGCAGCGCGAGCCGTTTAACTTCGGCCGTTTCACACTTGATTTTCAGACCCGCTCGCTCATGCAGGACGGCAAGCCTGTGGCTTTGTCGGGCAGCGAGTTCGCATTGCTGAAGATCTTTGCCAACAATCCGATGCGCACGCTGACGCGCGAGCGGTTGCTCGAGTTGCTGCACGGGCCCGAGTACGACGGCACCGACCGCGGGATCGACGTGCAGGTGTGGCGGTTGCGGCGCACGTTGGAGACCGATCCGTCCGCGCCGCGTTTCATCCAGACAGTGCGCGGCCGTGGCTACGTATTCGTGCCGGACGGCGAAGGCCATGCGGCGTCCGTTTGATTCGTTGTTCGGACGGCTGGCATTGCTGGTGGTTGGCGTGCTCCTGCTCGCGCATTTTGCATGGTTCGCGCTAATCCGGTTGCAGCGCAGCGAGTGGCAGGCGCGCTATGCGGTCGAGGAAACGATGTTCCTGATCGAGGCAGTACGCCAGCACGTCGAGCGCACGCCCGAGCAACCGCTGCCGTCGCGAGTCAAAGTGGTGCCCGATACCCCGGGCGTGGCGTCCCCGGCGGATCCGCCCGTGCCGCCACCGGTTGAGCATTTCCTGTCTGAACTGGAGGATCGCTTGCCGCCCGGCACGCAGATCCGGGCCAAGGGCGGCAACAAGCCGTCCAGCCTGTGGGTGCTCGAACCGGGGTTTAAGCGCTGGATCGTCGTGCCGCTGCAACCGTTGCGTTCGCCGCGCCGTCCGTTGGACCGCACGCTGATGTGGCTTGGGCTGATTTTCACTGGTGCGGTGCTCTCGGCGCTGTTCGCCGCCTGGCAATTGCAGCGCCCGTTGCGCACGCTGGCGCAGGCTGTCGCTCGGTTCGGTCGCGGCCTGCCCGTCGCCCCCGTGCGCGAGCGCGGCCCACTCGAGTTGCGTCAGCTCACGCGCGGCTTCAACACGATGGTCAGCAATCTCGCGCAGACCGACAAGGACCGCAACGTGATGCTTGCCGGCGTTGCGCACGATTTACGCACGCCGCTGGCGCGGTTGCGGCTGCGCGCGGAGATGCTCGACGATGTAAAGGCGCGTGACGGCGTCGTGCGCGACGTCGACTCGATGACCCACATCGTCGATCAGTTCCTGGTGTTTGCGCACGATGGCACCGATCGCAGCGAGCCAGTCGGCGTGGACCAGCAGTGCGACCGTATCGCGCGGACCTATCGCGCGGTGTCGCCGTCGGCGCACGCCGTCTGCACCGACCTGCGCGCCGGCCCGGACTTCGTGCTGCCGGCCGCGACACTGGAGCGCGTGTTGTCTAACCTGCTGGACAACGCACATGCCTACGGTGCGCCGCCCGTGGTGATCGAAACCGTCCGTACGGCGCGAGGTTTCACGTTGACGGTCAGCGACCAGGGTGGCGGCATTTCGCCTCAGGACCTGCTCAATGCAAGCCGTCCGTTCGTGCGGCTGGACCCGGCGCGCGGCGGCAACGGTCATAGCGGGCTCGGGCTGGCCATCGTCGAGCGGCTCACAAACCGGCTGGGCGGCGAATGCCGACTTGGCAACCACGAGTGCGGCGGCCTGCGCGTCGAACTGGCGTTTCCGGCTCAGTCGGGCACCGCGCAGGCCTGACTCGCGGCGTGCATCCGCGCGCGCGGGGACGGCATGGCCGCGTCAATTACCGAACAGGGCATTTAATGCCGCGGCGGCTTCGCTGTCGATCGTGTTGTACGTGACGCTGTTGGCCTCAAAAATATAGTGCGTGGTGTACTTGCCCAGTCGTGCCAGGATCTCCTCCTGGATCACGTCGGGCGCCGCGTCGAACTTCAGGTACCACGCGGTCGACGATAATCTCGTTTGGAAGGCGCCGTATTCGGCCATCAGCGCGTCAAACTCATGGGCGTCCTGGTCACGACAGATGATGACGAGATTTCCCTTCATGTGGCCTCCTGCATTCATTCAGTGACCCATCATGATAACCGCTAACAGCGGCCGCGCCGCGCCGCGCGTGCGGCGCGCAAGGTAATCGATGCGGCTGGGTCCCCTGAGCTGCGTGACGCGCGTGCCGCCTCTGCGCAACGGCGGAACAATTCAAACACGTTAAAAGGTTGTAACGGTCAGGGTGCTTAGTGTAGTGTCGGGGCGGTCTTAAAAATGGGCGGCGTTTGCCATCGCGCTCCGGCGCGGCGGCGCGGTCCATCCGCATGCCCGAGAGCGCCGGGGAGTTTGTCTGATGGATTTCGGTTTTAAATTCGGTTTTCGCTTCGATCCGAAGCGCGACGCCGCGGCGTCCGCTTGGCGCTTGTTGCCCAATCGGTGGGATTTCGTGGCCTTTCCGCTGATCATCGGCCTGATCGCGATGGCGGCGATCGGCTTCGAACAGACGATGGCGCCGATCTCGACGCTGAAGACTCAGGCGATCTCGCTGGACCCGATTTATTTGCCGGAATATGCGCTGCGCACCACGTTGCGGATGCTCGCCGCGATGCTCGCCGCGTTCGTGTTCACGCTCGCTTACGGCACGCTTGCCGCAAAAAGCCGGCGAGCGGAGAAAGTGCTGGTGCCGATGCTGGATATCCTGCAATCGGTACCGGTGCTTGGCTATATCTCGTTTACGGTCGCCTTCTTCATTGCGTTGTTCCCGACGCGGGTCGCCGGAGCGGAGTGTGCGGCGATCTTCGCGATCTTCACCAGCCAGGCCTGGAACATGACGTTCAGCTTCTACCAGTCGCTGCGCACGGTGCCGCGCGACCTGGACGAAGTGTCGCGCGGCTTTCACCTGACGGGCTGGCAGCGCTTTTGGAAGCTCGAGGTGCCGTTCTCGATGCCGGGCCTGATTTGGAACATGATGATGTCGATGTCCGGCGGCTGGTTCTTCGTCGTCGCGTCTGAGGCGATTACCGTTGGCAACCACACGATCACGCTGCCCGGCGTGGGTGCGTACCTGGCGCAGGCGATCACCGAGCGCAATCTGCCGGCGATCGGTTGGGTAATCTTGACGATGACGCTCGTGATCCTCGCGTACGATCAGTTGCTGTTCCGGCCGCTGGTCGCGTGGGCTGACAAGTTCCGCATGGAGAACACCGCATCGGCGAGCGCGCCCCAATCGTGGCTGCTCGACCTGGTACGTCGCACCCGGTTGATTCACCAGTTGCTGGTGCCGGCCGGATGGCTGTTTGCACGCATGGCGCGCTTGCCGCTGCGTTGGCGCAAGCTGCCGCTGGTCGGGCCCGCGGTGGGGCCGCACCGCAAGCCCTCACGGCTTGGCGATCTCGCCTGGGGCGGGTTGGTGCTGGCTGGCACAGTGTACTTGTTGTGGCGCGTCATCGGCTATGTGAGCACCGGCGTGACGTGGGATGAGGTTTGGCACGTGCTCGCGATGGGGTGCATAACGTTGGCACGCGTGCTCGTGCTGATCGCGATTGCCTCGGTCGTATGGGTCCCACTGGGCGTGCTGATCGGCTTGCGTCCGGCGCTGGCCGAGAAGCTTCAGCCGCTCGCGCAGTTTTTGGCGGCGTTCCCGGCCAATCTGCTGTTCCCGGTATTCGTAATCGTGATTGTGCGTTTCGGGCTCAATCCAGACATCTGGCTTTCCCCGCTAATTGTGCTGGGCACGCAGTGGTACATCTTGTTCAATGTGATCGCCGGCGCGAGCGCGTATCCGAACGATTTTAAGGAGGCCGCGACCAATTTTCGCATTCGCGGCTGGCAATGGTGGCGTCAGGTGATGCTGCCGGGTATTTTCCCGTACTATGTGACGGGGGCGATCACCGCTTCCGGCGGCGCGTGGAATGCGAGCATCGTGTCCGAAGCGGTGCAATGGGGAGATACACACGTAGTCGCGCATGGGCTCGGTGCTTACATCGCGCAGATGACCACGAACGGCGATTATCCCAAGATCATCCTCGGCATCGCGGTGATGTCGTTGTTCGTCACACTCTTCAATCGCTTGTTGTGGCGTCCGATGTACGCCTACGCCGAGAACAAGCTGCGCCTGGATTGATCAATACGGTGGTTGCCATGCAAAATCCCACGAATGCCGCTGCGCCGGTCACAGTAGCGCCCGCCATGAGCGCGCCCACGCCCGGCGATGTCCTTTTGTCCGTCGACCACGTGCGGCGTGGGTTCGAGAAGACCCAGGGCGAGCTGCTGGTGCTCGACGACGTCAACCTGTCGATCCGCGAGGGCGAGATCGTCGGCTTGCTCGGACGCTCCGGCTCCGGCAAGTCCACGCTGCTGCGCATCATTGCAGGGCTGATTTCGCCGTCGGGGGGCGAGGTGTCCTATCGCGGTCAGCCGCTGCGGGGCCCAGCGGAAGGCGTCGCGATGGTTTTCCAGACCTTTGCGCTGTTCCCGTGGCTTACCGTGCTGCAGAACGTCGAAGCGGGCCTGGAAGCCCAGGGCGTACCCGCGCGCATCCGGCGTGAGCGCGCGCTGGCTGCGATCGACTTGATCGGGCTGGACGGGTTCGAGAACGCGTACCCGCGCGAGCTGTCCGGCGGGATGCGCCAGCGCGTGGGCTTTGCCCGTGCGCTGGTGGTGGATCCGACGCTGTTGCTGATGGACGAACCGTTCTCGGCGCTGGACGTGCTCACCGCCGAGACGTTGCGCACCGACATGCTGGACTTGTGGACGCAAGGCCGCATGCCGATCAAGGCCGTGCTGATCGTCACGCACAATATCGAAGAGGCGGTGTTCATGTGCGATCGAATCCTGGTGTTGTCGTCCAACCCGGGGCGCGTACTAGCCGAGATCCAGGTGCCGTTCAAGCATCCGCGTAACCGGCTCGATCCGGCGTTCCGCCGCCTGGTCGATGACATCTACGCGAAGATGACGGCGCGTCCGAGCGCCGGCGCGCCGCGCAAGGGCCTGGAGCTGCACAGCTGGTTGCCACATGTGTCGACCAACTTGATGGCCGGCTTGATCGAGACGCTGGCGACCGCACCGTACCACGGCCGAGCCGACATGCCCGAGATCGCTCGCACGCTGCACCTGGAGGTCGACGACCTGTTCCCGATTGCCGAAGTGCTGCAATGGCTGGGCTTTGCCGACGTGCGTGAGGGCGATATCTTCCTGACGCCGCCGGCCCGTGTATTTGCCGAATGCGGTACGCAGGAGCGCAAGATGATGTTCGCCGATCATCTGCTGCGCCACGTGCCGCTGGCAGCGCGGATCAAGCGGGTCCTCAATGAACGGCCCGGCCATCGTGCGCCGCGGGTGCGTTTCGAGCAGGAGCTCGAGGACTACTTGTCGGATAGTGCCGCGGAGGAAACGCTCGACGCGGTCATCAATTGGGGTCGCTACGGTGAGATCTTTTCGTACAACGACCAGACTGAGATCTTCAGCCTGGAGGACGTTGAATCCTGATAGGCGTCGAGCCTTGAGGGACGTCAGGTCTTGATAGGGGCGTCGGGTCTTGAGCGCGGCTGCTATTGCAGCGAACCTCAGTGCTCGACGGTCGGCTCGGCGACTGCCCACTTCCAGCGCCCGCCTTGTCGGCATGCGCTGGCAAACTACCAGCAGGCATGCATCTGCGGGTCGCGTCCGTTGCCGCGTCGGCGAAACCGCCAATCGACTGAGCGCCGCGCAGCGCGCATACGGCGGTCAGCGTCGCGATGCCAGCCGTGCAGGCGCCGGCGCGGACGCGCGCGGAACGATCATTGCCGTGCTCTCCAGCGCGGCATGGCCGGCTTCGCCGACGCCTAGCGCCATGCATTGCCGTCGCGTCAAATCGCCGCGACATAAAACCCGTCCGCGCTCCCGCCGTTGCCCGACGCCTTTTTCGGCGAGTCGACCGAAAACACGATTTCCTTACGGTCCAGCGCACCGGTGCTGATCACACGGCTGACCGTGACGCGACCTCGTTCGTGGAGCTCGATCTGCACTACATGCGGGCTGGCCCAGGGGACCTTTGGCCCATCGGAGCGACCCGGCGGCGCGCGCGATCTTGTCCTGGTAGACGCTGCGCCGCACGTACGCAACGGCTCAGCCTTCGTTGCTCTCGGGTGAGTCCGTGCACGCCTGTGCCTCGTACGTGCCCAGACGGTTGTATAGCGTCTTCAGGCTGATGCCCAGGGTTTGGGACGCGCGCCGCTTGTCGCCGCCGCAGTGCTTCAGGGTTGCCAGGATGATTTGCTTTTGCGCGTCGGCAAGCGGCGTGCCGACCCAGATGCTCATTGCCTCACCTTGCAGCACCGGCTTCTTGACCCGCGACGTCAGATGCGGGTGCTGAATCTCAACGGTTTTCTCCGCCAGAATGAAAGCACGATAGACCGCATTTTTCAATTCGCGCACGTTACCCGGCCACGAATAAGTACGCAACGTGTCGAGCGCGCGCTTGCTGAATGCCTTATTGGTATTTTCCTGTGCGTTCAACTCGGCCAAAAAATGCTGCGCGAGCAGTTCGCGGTCGCCATCACGTTCGCGCAGCGGCGGCGCGCGCAACGGGAAAACCGCAAGCCGGTACATCAGGTCTTCGCGCAGCCCGTTTTCCTTGACCGCGGTAGCTGGGTCGCGATTGGTCGCGGCGATCACGCGCACGTTGGCGCTAATCAACTCGTTGCCGCCAACCCGATAGAACGTGCCGGTCTCCAACGCACGCAGCAGCTTGACCTGACGCACCGGCGACATCTCGGTGACCTCGTCTAGAAACAGCGTGCCGCCGTGCGCATGTTCGAAGTAGCCGATGCGGCCTTGCACGGCGCCCGTAAAGCTGCCCTTTTCATGGCCGAACAACTCGGCCTCGATCAGGTTGTCCGGGATGGCGCCGCAATTGACCGCGACGAACGGGCCCTGCTCG
Organism: Mycetohabitans sp. B2; assembly: GCF_021733735.1. Classification (NCBI taxonomy): domain Bacteria; kingdom Pseudomonadati; phylum Pseudomonadota; class Betaproteobacteria; order Burkholderiales; family Burkholderiaceae; genus Mycetohabitans; species Mycetohabitans sp. B2. Next base: position 28,466 of record NZ_JAHKSP010000047.1, on the reverse strand, counting down.
CGGTGGCTGGCGTCATGGATCGTGCGCGCGATTAACTCCTTGCCGGTTCCGGACTCGCCGACGATCAACGCGGTCGCGTCGGTGGCCGCGACCCGCTCGATTTGCTCGTACAAATCCAGCATGGCGTCGGACGAGCCATACAGCAGGCCGAACGACTTCAGGCCCGGCACGCTCGGGTGCGGGAACTTAAGTGATTGCTGTTCATCGGACGCTACTAGCGCGTCCGCCTCGCTTGACGACATGGTGTATTGCTTTCTGGTGCAAAGAACCCTATTTAACCACCCGCGCCAACCCAGCCGCAATTGCTTATTTTGAAGCGTCAGGTGTTTTGGCGTAAACGAATTGCGTTTTGAGCGGCCGACCGGAAGCGGTTACACTGGGTGCCCCGAGCGTGTCGATTATTCTTTATAATCAAGTTTACGCACCGAATAAGACTTCTAAATGGCAATTATTACGCAATTGGCGTAATAGTCCTGGATGGGGCAAGCAAATTTTTCAAATTGGCAGGACGGCGGCACGTCGCATGCGCGTTGACGCGCAACGTCCGTGGGGGCTGCCGACTTGCCGCTTTTTTCCGGACACGATTTCTTTCTCATGCCGCATATACTGATAGTCGATGACGACCCCAATTCCCGTAATGCGTTGGCGGAGATCGTCACGGGCGATGGTCTGACCATCGCGATGGCCGGCGACGTGCGCGAGGCGCGTATCCAGATCGTCAGGCAGGTGCCAGACGTCGTCTTTACCGACTTGAAGCTGCCGGATGGCAGCGGCGTGGACTTGTTCAACGATCTGGATTTACGCTCCGGCGTAGAGATCGTGGTCATTACCGGGCACGCTACCGTGGAGTCCGCGGTCAGTGCGCTGAAGATGGGCGCAACGGATTACCTCGTCAAGCCGATCAATGTGCAACGGGTTAAGGCGATCCTCGGCAGGATCCCGCGTACCGGCGACCTGCGCGCCGAGATTGGCACGCTGCGTGGCGAGTTGCGCCGCTTTGGGCGTTTTGGCTTGATGCTAGGCAATTCGGCGGCGATGCAGCAGGTCTATGACCAGATCAACCGGGTGGCGCCGACCTCCGCTTCGGTGCTGCTGGTGGGTGAATCCGGCACTGGCAAGGAAGTGGCCGCGCAGACCTTGCACGAGTTGAGCTTACGACGCAAGCAGGCGTTCCTGGCCGTCAATTGTGGCGCGGTGTCGCCGACGCTGATCGAGTCGGAAATGTTCGGTCATGAGCGGGGTGCGTTCACTGGCGCGGACCGACAGCACAAGGGCTATTTTGAGCGCGCCAGCGGCGGTACGTTATTTCTGGACGAGATCACCGAAATGCCGATCGAGTTGCAGGTTAAGCTGCTGCGCGTACTCGAGACGGGCGTATTCATGCGGGTCGGTACTACCAAGGAGATCGAGACCGACGTGCGGCTGATCGCGGCGACCAATCGCGATCCCGAGCAGGCGGTGCTCGAGGGCAAGCTGCGGCTGGATCTTTATCATCGGCTGAACGTATTTCCGATTAGCCTGCCGCCGCTGCGCGAGCGCGGTAAGGATGTCGAGTTGCTTGCACAGAGCTTTCTGGACGAACTCAACCAGCGCTACGGCACGGACAAGCACTTTCCGCCTTCGGTCAAGGAAACGATGCTGTCGTACACGTGGCCCGGCAATGTGCGCGAACTCAAGAACTACGTGCAGCGCGCCTACATCATGTCGCCGGCTGATTCGTCCGCGACCGCATCGGTGCCGCTGCAGATCTCATTGTCCAAGCCGTCCGCTGGCACTGCGGTAACCATCCCATTCGGCACGTCACTAGCCGAAGCGGACCGCCAACTGATTCTGGCCACATTGGAGCAATGCGGTGGTGTGAAGACGCGGGCTGCGGAGATTCTCGGCATTAGCTTGAAGACGCTGTACAACCGCTTAGTCGAATATGGCGATGACGCGCGCAACGCATCGGGCGAGGACGCCGGCGACAGCGACGACGCATCAGAGAACGTCGGGACGAAGTACGCCGATAACTGACGGATAGATAGGCTTGGCCGGTGATTGATGAACAGGCGTTGGGGCGTGAGCGGGACTGAGCGGCCGGTTCTTCAGCAGCAGGGGGTAGCCGGCATATGCGTTGCTAAAGGTCGTATTATCTCTTTTGAGGAAGCGACCTATGTCAACGCTCGAATGGCGCGCCCATGCGCCGCAACCCGATCCACCCACGCCCACGCCGCCGCATCCGCCCGAGGTGCCGCCGCCGGACATGCCCCCGGACGAAGCGCCGCCTGACCCGACGCGCGATCCACCCGGGCCTGATATGCCGCCGATTGGCGATCCGCCGCCGCAAGGCCCGGACATGCCGCACGTGCAAACACCGACGTTCCACGCGTCTTGACGGCGTCGCCTGCGTGGGCGCGCCGCGTGGCTCAATGGCTCGCGCGAACATTGATCTAGGGACTCACGCGACGACACAGGCCGCGGCGCCCGGGAAGGCTCGTCAGTTCACCTGTCGTTGTAAGGGTTACAACCCGGGGCGTAACGCTTACTGCGACATGCGAAGACGGTGCGAAAGCCCGCCGGACGGGTACGCTACAATCAGGAACCACGCAGTGCAAGTTGGAGGCGCAATGAGCCGACCAAACACACAAGCCGGCCAACGGCCGGACCGGTTGCCGACCACCGGCACGGGTAACGCGGGCGACCACGAAAACAGCATATCGGCCGGGCAGAACCGGCCTGCACCCGACACGCCGGCAGATGGCGTCGACAACCAGGGCGGCGCTCGTCGTGCCGACCTGGACTATCAGCGAGAAATCGGGACAGAGCAGGACGCGTAACGCGAGTCTGGCCATTTCCTTGGGGCTTTGCGCCATCGCGCCCTTCGGGGCGTGGATTGTGCTCGGCCTTTTTTTGTGCACTGCGGCAATCGGCATGAAACTTGCATGATGGTGCCGGTCGCTTCATTTAAACAGACAGCAGGTGGCAATCCCTATGAGCAGATTGATCGTGGTATCCAATCGGGTCGCCCCGGCGCAGGAGGGCCGTCCCGCGGCAGGAGGGCTGGCAATCGGCGTCTACGATGCGCTGAAGGAGGCCGGCGGCGTATGGTTTGGCTGGAATGGCGAGATCGGCAGTGAGGCGGGCAAGCCCACGATCGAGACCCGAGGCAACGTGACCTACGCAACAGTCGGCCTTAGTCGGCGCGACTATGACCAGTACTATCGCGGTTTTTCGAACGCGACGCTGTGGCCTGCTTTTCATTATCGAAACGACCTGACGCGGTTCGACCGCGCCGATTACGAAGGCTATATGCGCGTCAACGGGATGCTCGCCCGGCAGTTGCAGAAGCTGGTTCGGCCGGACGACCTCATCTGGGTGCACGACTACCACTTGATCCCGTTCGGCAAGGCATGCCGCGAACTCGGCATGCGCAATCCGATTGGGTTTTTCCTGCATATTCCGTTTCCGGCACCCGAGGTGCTGCATACGATTCCGCCGTACGCCACACTGCTCAAGGCGCTGTGCAGTTACGACGTGGTCGGCTTCCAGACGGACAGCGATCTGCAGTCTTTTACTGACATTGTGCAGCGCGAATTCGGCGGGCAGTTGCTTGGCAATGGGATGGTCCAAGCATTCGGCCACCGATTCAAGGCCGCCGCGTATCCGATCGGCGTGTACCCGGATGCCATTGCGAAAGCTGCGCAGCAAAACGCCAGCCGCAAGCAGGTGGTCGGGTTGCGCGACAATATGCGCGAGCGCAAGCTGATCATCAGTGTAGATCGGCTCGACTACTCGAAGGGGCTGGCCGAGCGGCTTCAGGCATTCGAACGGCTGTTGCTGGATTCGCCGAGCCTGGCTGGGCACGTGTCACTGATGCAGATTGCACCGCCTACGCGTACCGACGTACAAAACTACCAGTCGATTCGCAAGAACCTGGAGGCGGAGGCGGGCCGGATCAACGGCCGTTTTGCCCAACTGGACTGGACCCCGATCCTGTACCTGAACCGCAACTATGAACGCAACTTACTGATGGCGCTGTTCCGCGCGGCCCAGGTCGGGTGTGTGACGCCGCTGCGTGACGGCATGAATCTGGTGGCGAAGGAATACGTCGCGGCGCAAGACCCCGCCGATCCTGGCGTGCTTGTGTTGTCGCAGTTTGCCGGTGCAGCAGACCAATTACCGGGTGCCTTGATTGTCAACCCGTTCGACCTGGTGCAGGTCGCCGACGCGATGCGCCGCGCGTTGTCGATGCCTTTGGTGGACCGGCAACAGCGGCACCAGGCGATGATGGCAGTATTGCGGCAGAACGACCTGTCTGTATGGCGCGATTCATTCATGCGTGATCTGCGTGAAGTGGTGGACCGCGATGACGCGTTGACGCTGCGTGTGATGGCGCAGCCGTCGGCGTTCGCGCGGCCCGGTGTGCCGGTGCGGTTGCCCGCCAGCACGTTGTCTTGATAGGCTGAAAAATACGGAGGGTGGCGGTCGTGCTCCGCTGCGGTGGCGTGCCGTGCGGCAGCGCTGTTGCCGCACACGATGGCGGTGGGCCGCGGCGCCGTACGCCCACCGCACGTTGTTGTACAACGGGGAACACGAGTATGGCCAAACCGACCCTCGCGGCCCGCGCTCAATCGATGCGCTCGCGCACGATGGACCTGCTGGCTTGGGTATCAGATCCGGTCACGCACTGGATCAAGGACCGCTGTCCAACGATGGCGGCGTCGATCGCGTTCTATACCGCATTTTCACTCGCACCCACCCTGGTCATCGTTATCGCAGTGGCCGGCTTTTTTTTCGGTCAGGATGCGGTGCAAGGCCGGTTGTTCGGCGAAATACGCGGCGTGGTCGGCGACGAAGCCGCACAAGGCGTGCAGGCCATCGTGGCGAACGCGTGGCATGCCGATAGGGCAACGCATACGACCATGGTGTCGATCCTGGGTATCGTGATTGGCGCATCTGCAACATTCTCGACATTGAACAGCGCGTTGAACGCGATTTGGCCGGCGCCGGAACCCGATACGCGCGCCAGCCTGCTCAGCGTGGTACGGGTGCGCTTGATCTCGTTTGGCCTGGTGCTTGGCGTGGCATTCTTGATTGTCGTGCTGTTGATTCTGGATACGGTAATCAGCGTGGCCGGGCACTGGTTCTGGGGACCGCAAAGCGCCTCGTACCTGATAGCGAATGCGGTGCAGCACGTGGCCACGCTCGGCTCGCTATGGCTGGCATTCTCCGCGATGCTCAAGTTCGTCCCCGATGCGTCGCTCCAATGGCGCGATGCGTTGGCGGGTGGCTTGGCGGCGGCACTGCTGTTCTCCGGCGGCAAGAATATCTTTGCGTTTTACTTGGCACACGTGGGCACTGCCAATACGTTTGGCGCTGCGGGCTCCCTCGCCGTGCTGCTGATGTGGCTGTATTTCTCGTCGTCGGTGTTCCTACTCGGTGCGGAAGTGAGCGCGACCGCCGCGCGCCGACGCAACGACACGCATTGACCGCGGGTACGACCCTTGCAACACCCTTGCCATCTCAATCTGGGAGAAAACAATGCAAACGACACCATGGATCCGCATTACCATCGGCATGATCTGTGCAGCTCATATGGCCGGGCTGGCCGCGCAGACTGTGAGCAGCAACAGCGCTACGCAATCGTCGGCTTCCGAGACGGTTAGCGAGAAAATCAGCGATGGCGCCATTACTACGAAGGTTAAGGCCGCATTGCTGAACGCAAAGGACGTGAAAGGCTTTCAAAATATCCATGTGAAGACCACGGCTGGCGCGGTGCGCTTGACCGGGACAGTGCCTAGCCGTGAGGCAAAGGAGGCCGCCACCACGGCGGCTAGGACGGTTGACGGCGTGACCCGCGTGCATAACGAGCTGCACATTGCGAATTAACGCTATTTCGCCACACGCTAAGACGTCGCGTGGTGATGCGCCACGACTGTGGCGAAGCGGCCTGATGGATGCGTCCCCATGCGTCCTCTAGATGCCGCGTCCGTCAGACGTGGCACCCGCCACATCTGACAGACGCCAGATGTGGCGGGTGCCAGACGCGGCGTGTGGCGCCGCATCCGGGATAGCCAAACTATCGTGCTGTAGCATCACGCAATTCGCGTACGCGATCGTGAGTCTTGAGTACGCCTTCGTATTGCCGCTCGACGAGCATCCGGATGTCCGCGGGCAATGCTTCATCGAGTGCCTGGCGGTAGTGTTTCTTGGCTACGTCCTCACCTTTTTCGCAGTCCGCCAGGATCTCGTGGTCGCTGCGGCCCTTGATGGCTGACTTTAGGTCCATCCAGCCACGGTGCAGCGCACCGGACGCGGACCCGTGGTCTTCGGCCTTGCCACCGATTGAATGAATGGCGGCTTGCAGTTCGCTGACCGCTTGCGCGCACGATTGCGCGCGGCTGGTAAACAGCGCCTTCAATTCCGGGTTCGATGTGTCCTCTGCCGCCTTGCGAAAGCCAGCTTCGCCGTCTTTGGACGTTTCAATCAGGTTGTTTAGAACGGAAACAATATGAGTTGCCATCGTGTACCTCCGTTGGTTGTGGTTGAGCGGAAACTGCGCACCGCGCAGATCCGGTGTGCGGGTGGCCGTTCCACCTGTTTGGCTACCGGTAGCCTCGCCTATCCGGCTACCGGTGGCCTGGCCAACCGCAATGCGGCGGACTAAGTGTGCCGCTCGTTGAGATCAGACTGGCTGTCACGCTCCACGTGTGGCGCGCGAGTCGGGTCGAAGTCAGCCCAGCGTCCGTCGCGCCAGCGTCCGGATGCGCGCTCGATATCTAGCGCACCTGCGTCGCGCAACACACGCGAGGCGTTCTCCTGCGTGGCCGCGTCCACATGCACGGCAACCAGTACGCCGGCGTCACGCGCCTCGCGGTCGACGAAGCGCTCACGCCCCTGATGCTGCTCGAGCGCGCGCCGAGTATGGCTCATCGCGCCGATCATCGAGCCGACGTAAGCGCCGACCCCGGCGGCGATGATCGATACGAGCATTGGCGCGCTCGCCAGCGCAAAGATCGCGACGCCAACGACCGCACCCACGACAGCACCCAACGCGACGCCCTTGGCTGCCCCCTTCGGCGCTTCGCGTGCGCCGGGGTCGGTCGATACGTCGCCGCCGATCGGAAAGCGCGCGTGCTGGCCGGGTGGGTTAACGAAGAAGAGGGTAACGTCCTCTTGGACAAAACCGTGCTCGAACAGCGCCTGCGAAGCGCGTTCGGCTTGAGGGAACGAAGTGAAGCGTCCCGCAACGATTAGTGACATGAAGCCTCCTTTGCAGGATGAGTGGTCAGTTCGCCTGACGGCGCTAGTTTGCCGAGATCCGGAATAAACCACTGTGCAGCACGACAGGTTGACCGCCGTTGTCCTCCAGTGCGAGCCGGGCGACTCGATGGATGGGGTCGCGTCCGCGCTCGAACGCCTGCAGTAATGCGCTCTCGAGCGCGGACGCGGCGCCGAAGTGGTCCTCGAGCGCTTCGGCGCTCACTGAGCACCGCACTGGGCGCCCATCGACAGACGCGATGAAGTCAAGCATCATCCGTGCGCCATCGAAGGAGGGTGGCGCGTCCTCGAAAGTGATATGCCGTGATGGTTTGGGTGATTCGTTCATGCCCCTCTTTCAAGCAAGCAGCATGCCTATAGCCGATTAGCCGCGATGCACTGGAACGACGCCGCGTCAACGCACAAGGTTTATCGCTGCCGCCAGTGTTGAAAAGATGGCCGCCACCGTCACCATGGAGACGGTCCCCTGGTTGCCGGTGACATTGAAAAATCAGCGCAACGAGGGCTGCGCCGGCAGTTTGACTGGTTAGTGGTACCGTGCCGAACATGCCACTCACGCCGTCGCCGCGCTTGCGTGGCGACGGCGCGAGCATGGGGCGTTTGTTGGGCGATTGGAACAGGCGAAGCCGAAGCTGCACAGCGCCTGCGTGACACGATGTGAGTCGTGCACGGGTGTGCGTTGAGCGTGGCCAGCAGCGCGAGGCTAGTGGTAAGCCCTCGTTAGGTCTCGCGTGCGCGTCTAATTACTTCAACTCGTACAGACCTGTATAGGTGGCCGAGTCGATTTCGTTTAAGTGGATCATGAAGCGCGCCACTGCGTTGGTTGCGTCCGTGCCAAGCGGCAGCGCGTCGACCTTCAGCGCGTGGATGCGGAACACGTACCGATGCGGCGTGTCACCACGTGGCGGCGCCGCACCGCCAAAGCCCACCGTGCCATAGTCGTTGCGTAGCTGCAGCGCACCGGCTGGCAGCAGGCTGCCGTCGGCCTTGCCGGCGTCATCCGGCAGTGAGCGCACGTGCGCCGGAATATTGACGAGAACCCAGTGCCAGAAACCGCTGCCGGTCGGCGCGTCCGGGTCGTACACGGTCAGTGCGAAACTCTTCGTATCGGCGGGCGGGTCGGCCCATTGCAGCGCGGGCGACACGTTGCCGCCGTCGACGCCAAACGAGCGGTTATCGTATTCCTGCTGCTTGGGCATGAATCCATTGTGCGAGAACCGATCGGACCAAATGCGAAATTCAGCCATGGACGTTGCTCCGGTAGGTTGACGGCGCGCGGCGCCGCGACGTGACGGCGGCCGCATGGCATTGCCGTGCGACGCGCGTGTCGCCGCGTTCGCGCCAGACGAGCGAGTGTAGCATCACGCGTGACGCCACAGGGGGCGGGCGCCGCGCGCGGGGCGATGAGATGCAGCGCTACGCGCGGCGGCCGGCGAGTTCTGAGGCCAATGCCAGCAAGTGCGCGGTGTGGGACGCCACGTCGTAGTCGTACAGCAGGTGCTCGCTAGGCCGGGTGAGCCGTGCGGTGCCGGCGCGCCAGCGCGTGAGCGCCTGTTCGACCGCCGTAGCAAAACTGTCCGCGTCCAGGTGCGAGAAGCGCCATTGCGCGTCGTCGCGGATGACTTCGGCGCAGCCCACGTTACCGGCGGTGAGCACCGGCGTGCCGCACAGTATCGATTCGATGCCTACTAGCCCGAACGGTTCATAGGGCGCAGGCACGATCGTGAAGTCGGCCGCGCCGAACACGCATTGCATGTCCTTGCGATAGCCGAGCGAGCGGATCCGCGGTGATGGGCTGGCGACTGGGCGGCCCGCAACCAACAGGCAGACCGGCTCGGTGCTCGCCTCGAAGTACGCACGCAGCAGCTCGAAGCCTTTGCCGGTGTTGGCCACGAACACAAACACGGCGTATCCGTCGGGGATGCCGAGCCGCGCCCGCATCGCATCGCGCTGTGCCGGCGCCATCGGCGCGAAGCAGTCGCTGCGCACCGGGGGATAGATGACACGGATCTTGTCCGGCGCGATGCCGAAATACTGCTGGATTTCTTGCGCCATCATCCTGGAGTGGGCGACGACCACGCCCGCGTTGTGATAGGTGCGGCGCTCCAGCGCGGTTTGCCAGCCGTCGTTCCACTTTGGCTTGTTGCGACCATGGTGCAATGCGCCCGGATGCGTGCCGCCGCATACGACGATGTCGGCTGAGTCGACTCGATTGCATGCAATCACGATGTCCGCTTGGCTGCGTGTGCGGCGCGCACGCAGCCGCCAGGAGAACGCCACGTCGCGCAGCGCACGCGGCAGCCACTTGACTCGGATGGTTTGCGCGTCGACGAGTCGGTACTCGGGCAGCGTTTTATCGAATTTGCGGGCGAAGACGATGGGGCGGACGTCCCGCGCTACCATTGCGCCAATGATGTCGCGCGCGTAGCGCTCGAAGCCGCCGGCGTGGCGCAACGCCTGGCATGACAATCCGATGCGCAGCCCCTGCCAGGTGCCGCCAGTGTCACTAGTGCTGCTAGTGCTGCTAGTGCTGCTAGTGCCACTAGTGCTGCTAGTGCTGCTAGTGCTGCTAGTGCTACTAGTGCTACTAGTGCTACTAGTGCACTAGTGCTACTAGTGCTACTAGTGCTACTAGTGCCGCTGTCGCTGAACGCCGATGGGTCTGCGCGCCGCGCATAGTGGTACTTCAGGAACGTCGCTCTCGCATTCATCCGCGCGATGCCTAAGCCCGTCAGCCCGTCGAGAAATCCAGCTCGCAACATGAACGTGCGCACGAAAGCAAAGCCGCCGTGCGCGAGGGGGGCCAATGCGCTGATGCGGCGCGCGCGCGCGCGCAACATCCGGGCGCCGGCGCGAGCATAGGCCAGTGTCTTGTCCGCTACCTCTTCGCCAGAGCGATAGCTGTAGTGCAGCAACTGGCCGTCGAGGCGCCCGGTGGGGCCTTCGACGATGGGTCGCTCGTGCACGGCATCGTCCGAGAATCTGACTGCTTCGCGGCGGAACAACCGGACCACCCAATCCGGCGACCAGCCCGAGTGATTGACCCAGCGGCCGCAGAATTGTGAGCGGCGGGACATCGCATATCCCGTACAGCCGGATGGGCCGCGCCCAGCCAGTACCGCTTCGATCGATTTCCTCAGCTGCGAGGTCACGCGCTCGTCGGCATCCAGCGACAGCACCCACGGCCGGGTGGCGAGCGCGAGTGCCCGATTCTTCTGAGGGCCGAACCCTGGCCAATCTGTTGTGACGACGCGTGCGCCGAAGCGCTCGCAGATCGGCACCGTCGCATCGGTGCTGCCGGCGTCGACCACGATGATCTCATCGGCCAGGCCGTGTACGGACGCCAAACATGCTTCGATGTCGTGGGCCTCATTGAGCGTGATGATGATCACACTGAGCGGTTCGCGATGCACGGTCATGACGATGGGGAAGGTAACGGCGAAACCGGCAATATTAATGGATCTTGCCGCGACGACCCGTACGCTGACCATTGCTTGACCCAGTGCGCGGCCGCCCATACCACAGCTTCGTGACAATGCAATGCGCGCCGTCAGGCAATATGGTCCCGCCGTCAGGAATCGAACCTGAATCTCACGCTTAGGAGGCGCGTGCACTATCCATTGTGCTACGGCGAGAAGGCGCCATCATCGGCGCCACGCGATCCGATGGCCTGTGCGCAGCCGCGTATCGGCAGCATGGCCGTGCTGCCTGCTGCCAGGCGTCGTCGGGATCGCGGGGTCCGTAAGGATACCACGAGCGCCACCGCTGGGTCGCATCGGCGCGGCGCTCAGAATTCCACCACGGCGAAGTCGGCCTTGCTGACGTCGCACAGTGGGCAGCGCCAGTGCGCCGGGATGTCGGCAAAACGCGTGCCGGGAGCAATACCTTCGTCCGGCAGACCGTCTGCCTCGTTGTAGATCCACCCGCAAATCAGGCAGACCCAATTCCTGTATTCGATCACGTCAGACACGACTACCGCCCTCGGCCTTTCCGGCCCACTTGCAAAGCCGCTATTTTACCGTAAGGCCTGGTGTGGCCTGCATCGGCCAACCGCCCGATACGGGTCCACGCGCGGTGGCTTGCGTCCGGCCGGTACAATGGGTGTTTTCTATCCTTTCCCTGAACCGATGTCGCTGTTTTCCATCACCGGCGCGCAACTCGCGTTCGGCCATGTCGCGTTGCTCGACCACGCGGACTTCTCGATCGAACCGGGCGAGCGGGTGGGCCTGATCGGCCGCAACGGTGCAGGCAAGTCATCGTTGCTGAAGATCGTCGCCGGCCTGGCCAAGCCCGACGACGGCTTGATTACCCGCACGCAGGCGCTCACGACTGTCTACGTGCCGCAAGAGCCGGTCTTCGACGCCGGCATGCGCGTGTTCGATGCGGTGGCGGCGGGGCTGGAACACACCCGTGCGCTGCTCGACGAGTACGACCGCGTGGCGCACGAGCTGGCCGATACATCCGAAGGCCCGTCGCATGACGCGTTGCTGGCACGCATGAATGCGCTACAGGGTGCGCTGGACATGCATGACGGATGGGCATGGCGCACCCGGGTAGCGACTACGCTTGCCCAATTGGGCCTGGAGGGCGATGCGCAGGTGGATCAGCTCTCTGGCGGCCTGCTTAAACGCGTTGCGCTGGCACGCGCGCTAGTGACGCAGCCCGATGTGTTACTGCTGGACGAGCCGACCAACCATCTCGATTTTGATTCGATACGCTGGCTCGAGGCGTTATTGTTGTCGCTGCGCGGCAGCGTGTTGTTCATCACGCACGATCGCGCGTTCCTCGATCGCGTCGCGACCCGCATCGTCGAACTCGATCGCGGGCGCCTGTTGTCATATCCGGGCAACTTCTCGGCCTATCAGACCCGCAAGGCGCAGCAGCTCGAAGTGGAGGCGGTCGAGAGCGCGAAGTTCGACAAGTTGCTCGCCCAGGAGGAAATCTGGATCCGCAAGGGCGTCGAGGCGCGTCGCACGCGCAGCGTCGGGCGCATTGCGCGCCTCGTGCAGATGCGCAACGAGCGCGCGCAGCGGCGCAACGTGCAGGGCAACGTGCGCCTTGACGTGAGCCAGGCTGACAAGTCGGGCAAGATCGTCGCCGAGCTTACCGACGTGACCAAGCGCTACGGCGGGCGGATGGTCGTCGCAGGTTTTTCGACCACCGTGATGCGTGGCGACAAAATTAGCTTCGTCGGCCCGAACGGCGCGGGCAAGACCACGCTGCTCAAGCTCATGCTCGGCGAGATTGCACCGGACGAAGGCCGGGTGCGCACCGGCACGAATTTGCAGGTTGCCTACTTCGATCAGATGCGTGCGCAACTAGACCCTGAGCGCAGCCTCGCGGACACGATCAGTCCAGGCAGTGACTGGGTGGAGATCAACGGCGCCCGCAAGCATGTGATGAGCTACCTGGGCGACTTCCTGTTTTCGCCGGAACGCGCCCGCTCGCCAGTCAAGTCCTTATCCGGCGGCGAGCGCAACCGGCTGTTGCTGGCGCGATTGTTCGCGCGGCCCGCGAATGTGCTGGTATTGGATGAGCCGACCAACGACCTGGACATTCCGACGCTCGAGCTGCTCGAGGAGCTGTTGACCGACTATGACGGCACGGTGCTGCTCGTGAGCCACGATCGCACGTTCCTAGACAACGTTGTGACGTCGGTGATCGCGGCGGAAGGAAACGGTCAGTGGCGCGAGTACGTCGGCGGTTTCTCGGACTGGCAGACGCAGAAGGCGCGTGCCGATGCGTTGGCGCAGGCCGGTGCTGCGTCGCCGGCGAAAGCCGCCGCGGACATCCCGGCCGCACCGAGCGGCGCTGGTGTATTGCATGACGCCCCCAGCGCCGCCTCGGGGCGCAACGAGAAGCGCAGCGTCAAGCTGACGTTCAACGAGCAGCGCGAGTTGGATGCGTTGCCGCAGCGGATTGCACAACTCGAGGCGGAGCAGCAGTCCATCAGTGCGCAGCTGGAAGACGGGTCGATCTTTGCGACGGATCCGGCCGAAGGCACGCGGCTCACCGAGCGCTATGCGGCGATCGACGACGAACTGCTGGCCGCGCTCGAGCGCTGGGAGATGCTGGAGGCCAAGCGCAAGCCGGTAAAATAGCGCCCGTTCCCGCCCCGGCCGCCGGCAGCGCGCACGATTCGCGGGCATCGTGACGAGCGAGTTGTTTCGGCAGGGCTTTTTCAAGAACTCAACGAATTGTCCACGCATTTGTCCACAGCAACTGTGGACAAATGCGGAATTTATCGGAACATGGCTACAAAGAAATCCGGTCCCGCATACAGCGAAGCGTCGATCAAGGTGCTCAAGGGGCTCGAGCCGGTGAAACAACGGCCGGGCATGTACACGCGCACGGAGAATCCGCTGCATATCGTGCAGGAAGTGATCGACAATGCGTCGGACGAGGCACTGGGCGGATTTGGCACGCAAATCATCGTGACGCTGCATACCGATGGCTCGGTTAGCGTCGAGGATGACGGGCGGGGTATTCCGTTCGGCCTGCACCCTGAAGAAGGCGTGCCGGTGGTGGAGATCGTCTTTACCCGGTTGCATGCGGGCGGCAAGTTCGACAAGGCTGCCGGTGGCGCATATACGTTCTCCGGCGGCTTGCATGGCGTGGGCGTGTCCGTGACCAATGCCTTGTCGCAGCGACTCGATGTCACCGTATGGCGGGACGGCAAGGTAGCCGACATCGGCTTCTCGCACGGCGACGTGGTGCGTGCGCTCACCGTGCGCGCGGCCAATGGTCGCGTGGACAAGAAATCCGGCACCCGGGTCACGGCATGGCCTGACCCAAAATACTTCGACTCGGCTAACCTGCCACAGTCCGAGCTGCAGCGTTTGTTGCGCTCCAAGGCCGTGCTGCTGCCCGGCGTCGAGGTGGTGTTGATCACTGAGAAAACCGGCGAGCGACAGTCATGGAAATATAAGGATGGGCTGCGCGGCTATCTGCTCGAGGGTCTAGCCGGCTACGATACGCTGATCCCGCTGTTTGAAGGCGAGCGGTACGCCGGGTCGTCGCGCACGACCGATGATACGTTTGCTGAGGGCGAGGGCGCATCGTGGGTCGTCGCCTGGTCCGAGGAGGGCCCGCTGTTGCGCGAGTCGTATGTGAACCTGATCCCGACGCCGGCGGGCGGCACCCACGAGTCCGGGCTGCGCGACGGCTTGTTCCAGGCGGTCAAGAGCTTTGTCGAGCTGCATAATTTGCAGCCCAAGGGCGTCAAGCTGCTCGCCGAGGACGTGTTTGCACGGGTCTCGTTCGTGCTGTCGGCGAAGGTGCTCGATCCGCAATTTCAAGGTCAGATCAAGGAGCGACTCAACAGCCGGGACGCGGTCCGGCTGGTATCTTCGTTCGTGCGACCGAGCCTGGAGCTATGGCTTAACCAGCATGTCGAGCATGGACGCAAGCTGGCCGAATTGGTGATCAAGCAGGCGCAGGCGCGCACCCGTGCTGGCCAGAAGGTCGAGAAGCGCAAGAGTTCCGGCGTGGCGGTGTTGCCCGGCAAGCTGGTCGATTGCGAGTCGACTGACGTGGCGCGCAACGAGTTGTTCCTGGTCGAGGGCGATTCCGCGGGCGGCTCTGCGAAGATGGGGCGCGACAAGGAGTTTCAGGCGATTCTGCCGCTGCGCGGCAAGGTCCTCAACACGTGGGAGACGGAGCGCGACCGGCTGTTCGCAAACAATGAAGTGCACGATATCGCGGTGGCGATCGGCGTCGATCCGCACGCGAGTGACGATGCGATCGATCTGTCGAATCTGCGTTACGGCAAAATCTGCATCCTGTCGGATGCAGACGTGGACGGCTCGCATATCCAGGTGCTGCTGCTCACACTGTTTTTCCGCCACTTTCCCCAGCTCATCGAACGCGGCCACGTGTATGTAGCGCGCCCGCCGCTGTTTCGTGTGGACGCACCGGCCCGGGGCAAGAAGCCGGCGCAGAAGCTCTATGCGCTGGACGAAGGCGAACTCGAGGCGATACTGGACAAGTTGCGCAAGGATGGCGTGCGCGAGTCCGCGTGGACGATTTCGCGCTTCAAGGGACTGGGTGAGATGAACGCCGAGCAGTTGTGGGACACGACGATGAACCCGGATACGCGGCGGCTGATGCCCGTGCAACTGGGCGGCCTAGATTTCGATGCGACCATCGGGCGCATGACGATGCTGATGGGCAAGGGAGAAGCCGCTGCCCGCCGCGCGTGGCTCGAGGAAAAGGGTAACGAGGCGCAGGCGGACATCTGACGCATGGGGTGCGACGCGCGACGCCGCTAGGCGCCGCTGCGCGCGATGTCCGCTGGACTTGAATTTGAGGCTGTCACCCAATGAGTAAAGAACTGGAATTGGATTTTTCGCCGCCGTCCGACGGCGAGTACCTGACGCTGGGCGACTACGCTGAGCGTGCCTACCTCGACTATGCGGTGTCGGTGGTCAAGAGTCGTGCGCTGCCCGAGGTGACCGACGGTCAGAAGCCGGTGCAGCGTCGCATCCTATACGCGATGCACGAAATGGGGCTGGCGGCCGACGCGAAGCCGGTCAAGTCGGCGCGCGTGGTCGGCGACGTGCTCGGCAAATACCATCCGCATGGCGATTCGTCCGCGTACGAGGCGCTGGTACGGCTGGCGCAGGATTTCTCGATGCGCTACCCGCTGATCGACGGGCAGGGCAACTTTGGCTCGCGCGACGGCGACGGCGCCGCGGCGATGCGCTATACCGAAGCGAGGCTCACGCCGATCGCACAATTGTTGCTCGACGAGATCGATCAGGGCACCGTCGACTTCATTCCGAACTACGATGGCTCGTTCGAGGAGCCCAGGTCGTTGCCGGTGCGCTTGCCGTTCGTGCTGCTCAACGGCGCATCCGGCATTGCGGTTGGCATGGCCACTGAGGTTCCGCCGCACAATCTGCGTGAGGTCGCACAGGCGGCCATCGAACTGATCCGCAATCCGAACCTGGATCACGCAGCACTGATGGAGTGGATACCGGGCCCGGACTTCCCGGGCGGAGGCCAGATCATCTCGAGTCCGGCGGAGATTGCCGCGGCATACGAAAGCGGCCGCGGCAGCCTGAAGGTGCGCGCGCGCTGGAAGATCGAGGAGTTGGCGCGCGGGCAGTGGCAACTGGTGATCACGGAGCTGCCGCCCGGCACGTCGTCGCAGAAGGTGCTAGAGGAAATCGAGGAGTTGACCAACCCGAAGGTCAAGCTGGGCAAGAAGACGTTGACGCCGGAGCAACTGCAGACCAAGCAAAGCCTGCTCGCGCTGCTCGACGCGGTGCGCGACGAGTCTGGCAAGGACTCGCCGGTGCGGCTCGTGCTTGAGCCGAAGTCCAGCCGCATCGACCCGACCGAGTTCGTCAATACGTTGCTCGCGTACACGAGTTTGGAATCCAGCGCGCCGATCAACTTGGTGATGATCGGCGCCGATGGCCGGCCGCGGCAAAAGGGGCTGGGCGAGATTCTGCGCGAATGGATCGGCTACCGCTTCGCGACCGTGACGCGGCGAACACGGTTCAGGCTGTCCAAGGTGCAGGATCGGATCCATATCCTAGAAGGCCGGATGATCGTCTTTTTGAACCTGGACGAAGTGATCCGGATCATTCGCGAGTCCGACGAACCAAAGGCGGCGCTCATCGCGGCCTTTGGGTTATCGCAGCGGCAGGCGGACGACATTCTTGAAATCCGTTTGCGCCAATTGGCGCGTCTGGAAAAGATCAAGATCGAGAAGGAGCTGGGCGAGCTGCGCGACGAAAAAGCCCGGCTCGAGCAGTTGCTGGGCAGCGACGTGGCGATGAAGCGGCTGATCATCAAGGAAATCGAAGCCGATGCGAAGCAGTTCGGCGATGCGCGCCGCACGCTGATTCAGCAGGACAAGCGCGCGACGTTCGAGGCGCGGGTCGTCGATGAGCCGGTGACGGTCGTCGTCTCGCAGCGCGGCTGGGTCCGTACGCTGAAAGGACACGGGCTCGATGCGTCAGGCTTCACGTTCAAGGCTGGCGACAGCTTGTATGCCGCGTTCCAGTGCCGTACGCCCGATACGCTGATTGCGTGGGGCAGCAATGGTCGCGTGTATTCGGTGCCGGTCGCGGCGCTGCCGGGGGGGCGCGGCGACGGCGTTCCGGTCACGTCGTTGATCGAGTTGGAGGCTGGCACTCATCTCATGCACTATTTCGCTGCGCCGCTGGAACAGCCGTTGCTGCTCGCATCGAGCAACGGCTTCGGTTTTATCGCGCGGATCGGCGACATGATCAGCCGCGTGAAGGCCGGCAAGTCTTTTATGACAATCGATGCTGGCGCGCAGCCGCTCGCGCCGATGCCCATGTGGCCGGATGCCTCGCAGGTCGCATGCTTGGCGCTTGGCGCGAAGGATGAGACACGCCTGCTGGTATTCGGACTGGACGAGATGAAGACATTGTCCAGTGGCGGACGTGGCGTGACATTGATTGGCCTGGATGGCAACGAGCAGTTGCTCCAGGCGTTGGCGATCGGTCAGGCCGGGTTGTTGCTCAGCGGCGCCGGGCGGGGCGGCAAGCCGCAGCAGCAGAGGCTGGTTGGCGATGCGCTCGCGCCCTACGTTGGCAAACGTGCGCGTCGTGGTAAGGCACCGGCGGTCAAGTTCAAGGTATCGGGCATGCGCCCGGTATTGCCCGGGCAGCCGGCATGACGATTAGGGAGAAACGAACGTGTTGAAAGTGCTGGAGGTGGCGATGTTCTTGCACATCGCCGCGGTAGTGATATGGGTTGGCGGCATGACGTTCGTGCAATTTTGCCTGCGTCCAGCGTTGTCCGACGTGTCGCCGCAATTGCGCCTGCCGTTGCTTGATTCGGTGTTCGGCCGGTTCTTCCGACTAGTCGCGGTGGCGATTGTTGTGATTCTGGCCACTGGCGTATTCATGTGGGTGACGCTGGGCGGCGCGCAGGCGAACTGGCCGATGCATGCGATGGCCGCGATCAGTGTACTCATGATGCTCCTGTTTGGCCACATCCGCTTCGCGTTATACCCGCGGCTGCAGCGCGCGGTCCAAGCGCAAAACTGGCCGGACGGCGCCCGCGTCGTTGCGGGCCTGCGCCGGCTAGTGGCGGTCAACCTCGCGCTCGGTATAGTGGCCATTGCGCTGGGCGTGATCGGGCGTTTCTGACCGTGGCTGCTACGCGGTTTGCCAGAGGACCAGCATGTAGGTGAGCGCCACGGTCGCGTACACCGCATAGACCGGCACCTTGGTGCGACAGAAGCACGTCAGCGCGAATGCGGCGGTGACCGCGTAAATCGGCTCCATGGGTACTTGCCACGCGATCTTGGCGACGGCCGATACAAGAAATGCCGTTGTCGCCACGCGCAACACCCGCATCGCGGATTTGAAACGCGGATGCGATTCGAGCGTCTTCAAGTTGCGCTGCGCGATGACCACCAGCGTCGCCGATGGCACGAATACCGAAAAAGTGGCGAGCAGTGCGCCGGGGATGTGTCCGACCAGATACCCGAAAAACGGCACCACGTTCAACAACGGACCAGGCGAGACCGGCGACAGCGCGAAGACAAAAGTAAACTCGCTGTCGGAGATGTCCAAGACCGGCGGCACGAACAACGTTTTGAATACCGGCAGTGCCGAGAATCCGCCGCCGAACAGCGTCAGGCCCGCACCGACCAGCCGGGGCCACAGCCACAGCATGGCGCTGCTCGATGGCAGCGGCAGGGGCAAGGCGTACAGTCCGAGCAGCACGGCGAGCAAGATCAGCAGCAGTGAGTCGGTGCGGCACAGCACGAATGCTGATTTCGTCTGCTGCTCGGACGCCGGACTCGTGAACCAACCCAGTATGAACGCGGCGCCAAGCAGCGCGACATAGACGGCCGGGCTATGTAGGAACAGCAGCGTGACGCTGGCTACGATGGCCGTGGCCCAGTCAATCGGGCCTCGTACCAGGGTGCGCACCTGTTTGATCCAGGTCATGCCGATCAACGATGCCAGTACGACGCTAAAGTGCGTGACCAACGATTGCGACGCGAGCGATGCCACGGTCGGCGTGCGATAGAACATCGCCATCACGGTCATCACGATCGCGAAGGGCAGCACGCTGCCAAGACCGGCCATCCACGCGCCCCGCCAGCCTCGCAGTGCGGCGCCGACCTGGACCGCGACATTGCAACCGACCGGCCCGGGAATCAGCCAGGCCAGCGCGACCAGATTCAGGTAGTCGAGCCGGTTGAACAGTTGCTTGCGCTCAACATAGTGACGCTCCAGTTGCGCAATCAGTGACAGCCCACCCCATGAAACGGATGACAGGCCGGCGATGACCAGCAGCAGCGACCACAATGGCTCTTGGCGGGAGCGCGCATTCTGTGCCGCCTGCGGCTGAAGCGCTCCGCCATCGACGCCGGTGGCAGAGGAGGGCGCCGGCGCGGCCGGTGGGGAGGTGACGGACGGAAGGTGAGATCGATTATGCGGCACGGCACGAGATTCAAGCGGACACACGTGGTTGCACGGCGTGCGTTGCTGCGACGCCTCCTGGTTCAGAAAGTGAACACACCCCGAAGCGCTCGAGCAGCGCATGCACTTCGTCGGGCGGTACTGGGTGCGAGAACAGGAAGCCCTGTGCCTCGATGTTGCCCAGTCCCGAGAGCCATGCGATTTGCTCTTCGGTTTCCGTGCCTTCGACGACCACGGTCAACCCCAGCGAGCGGGCCAAATTGACGATTGCCGACACCATGACGCAGACATTGCGGTCCGCGGGGATGGCCTGGACGAACGAGCGATCGATCTTCAGTGTGTCGACGGCAAAACGATTCAAGTAGGACAGCGACGAATAACCGGTGCCGAAGTCGTCCAGCGCAATGCGCACGCCAAGCCGCTTGAGCGCGGCGACCTTCTCTGAGACGATTTCAGGATACTCCATCATCGCCGTTTCCGTGATCTCGAGTTCAATGCGCCGTGCGGGCAAATTGTGGCGGCGCAGCGCCCGCTCCACGGTCCCGAACACGTCGCCGCGCCAGAACTGCACGGCCGAGATGTTGATGGCCAGCGACAGCGTGTCGTAGCCGAGCGAGGTCCAATGCGCGAGCTGCTGGCACGCGCTGTCAATCACGTATTCGCCGATCGGCACGACCAGGCCGGTGGACTCGGCGATCGTGATGAACTCGCTTGCGGTGATCTCACCATGCTGCGGGTGGTTCCAGCGCAGCAGTGCCTCGAAGCCGGTGATGCAGCGGCGCGTCAAGTCGATCTTAGGCTGATAGGCGAGGAACAACTGTCCCTCGGCAAGCGCGACGCGCAGTTGCTGCTCCCATTTCATCAAATGGTCGGCGCGGTGCGCGAGCTGCGGCGAATAGAACTGGTAGCACCCGCGGCCGGCATCCTTGGCGCTGTACATCGCCAGGTCGGCCTTTTTTAGCAAATCGATTTCGCTTTCGTTGGGACTGGAGAGCAGTGCGATGCCGATGCTTGCGTGCAGCACGAATGAGCTGCCGCGCACGTCGAACGGCCTCATGAAACTGCCGGCAATCGCCTCGGCCAACTGAACCGCCTTCGGTTCGACGTGATCCTCCTTGACGATCACAACGAACTCGTCGCCGCCGATGCGTGCGAGGATGCCGTTGCCATCGACCGTCTGCGCGAGCCGGGCCGATGTCATTTGTAGCACGATGTCGCCGGCATTGTGGCCGAGCGTATCGTTGACCGTCTTGAAATTGTCCAGGTCGATGAACAACAATGCGAGCCGGCCGACGTTTGCCGGCTGCGAGACTTCGGTGCGCAAAATCTGCAGCGTCTGGTAGCGGTTTGGCAAGCCGGTCAACAAGTCATACTCGACTAGGTGCGTCATCTCGCGCTCGCGGCCGAGCAGCTTGCGGATCAAGCTCGTGGCCACACCGAAGAAGCCGAGAATCGCGATCGAAATGCACCCAGCCATCAATAGGTAGATATTGCGGGTGTGTTCGTAGTCGGCAAATTCTTCCTTTTGCGACAGGCCAACCATGACGCCGAGCGGATAGCCGTCGATGTGGCGGTACGACACGATGCGCATCACACCGTCGATCGGATCGCGGTAGGTGCCGGACACATGCTCGGACAGCGGGTAGCTGCCGGTCGCGGAAAATGCGCCGGGTGCGTTCAGCGTGTTGCCAGTGCGGCGCGCCAGCACCGCGCCGGTGTCGGCGATTACCGATATTACGCCGTTGCGGCCGATTGCCGCGCTGTTGTAGAAGTCGTTGGTGAAATAGCTCGGATCTTCCGACACTACGACTACGCCCGCGAACGAGCCGTCGCGATGGTTGAGCCGGCGCGTGAGTTGCAACGTCCATTGGTGCGATACGCGGCCCAGTACCGGCTTGCTGATATACAGTTGGTCGAACGTCTCGTGCTTATGGACCTGAAAATGCTCACGATCGGACAGGTTCAGCGGCTTGGGCCGTGAATCCTCCGTATTCGCGATCAGGTAGCCATGCTCGTCGACCAGCGAGACCTGGATCAGTGTGTCGCTCTGGATCACGCCTTTCTCGATCGTGCTGGCCAAGTTAAAACGCTGCGGCGACTTCTCGAATTCGTATTTGACGAAGCGGGTGATCTGGTCGACCTGGTGAATAGCCTTGACCGTATGCTGTTCAAAAGCCGCGGACAGCAGCGCGGCCGAGGCCGTGGCTTCGCGCTGGGCGTTGTCCCGCTCGACTTGTAGCCGCGTATAGATCACCGCCCACAGCAGGATCAGCACCAGCAATCCGAGAAACGGGATGACCCACAAAGAGCGCTGCCTGGACACCGCCGCGTCACGGCGCAAACGCGCCTCACGTGCGGAGGGAGTCAGCGGAAGAGTCATGGAGCCAGGCCGTGATAGGGGTGAATATCCCCGCGCGGCGGCGTGTCCAATGCGATGGCGGGGCGTGATGCAGAACCGCCAAAGGCTGTGCCGCGCGGGCGCTCAAATGATGGTAATCAAAACAGCGCCGCGCGCAAAACGACCCGACCTTGGGATAGACGCGCAACGCCCGAATGCTGCCTGTAACGCTAGCAGATTATGCGCGAAGAATGGCGGCGCGCCTACGACGCCCGCTCGGGATGTGTAAGGATTCTGTCCGAAGTCGTCTAAATCGTGTCCAGAAAGTTCTGTCTATGGCCGTTATCGCATTGCTGCCGATCCGCAGTTCTCGCTTCCTGTCGTTGGCGCGCCCCGCCATCGCGCCCTAGGATCGTGCGTTGCCCCGTCTCGTGGTTGACCTGCTCGAATCTGTTGCGTTGGCGCGGGTTGTTCCAAGCACCGGAAAAGAAACGGCGCGCCGCGGGGCGGATGCCGTTATTCGACTTCGGCGATCAGTTCGATTTCCACGCAGGCACCCAGCGGGATCTGCGCGACGCCGAACGCCGAGCGGGCATGCTTGCCGCGTTCACCGAACACCGCCGTGAATAGCTCCGACGCGCCGTTCGTCACCAAGTGCTGCTCGGTAAAGTCCGGTGTCGAATTGATCAAGCTCATCACCTTAACAATGCGCTTGACGCGGTTCAGGTCGCCCACGTGCGCGTGCAGCGTCGCAATCAGATCGATGGCAATGCTGCGCGCCGCCTGTTGTCCTTCTTCCGTGCTGATCGTGTCACCGAGCTTGCCGGCCCAGACTTGTCCGTTCCTTTTGGCGATATGGCCGGACAGGAACACCGTCTTGCCTGCCTGCGCGCTCATCGCGTAAGCGGCCGCCGGTGCGCCGGCCGTCGGTAGCTCGATGCTGAGCGCTTTCAGTTGATCGTATACATTCGACATGGGGACTCCAAAGGGTTAAGAAAATACAAGGGGCGAGACCGGCCGAGCCAGATCAGGTTTGGGCCTGGACTAGGCTGGCCAGGCACGCAATGCCCTCGTCGATCTGAGCGGGCGGCACGGTCACGAACGACAATCGTAACGTGTTGCGCCGTGCAGCACTTGCGAGGCGCACATTTAAGGGCGCTGTGACGCGATACATAGGTGGCAATCCACTCGCGCATTTTTTTGACGGCGACCGTGGCGATCACGCCCAGCGCCATCACCGCCAGACCCTTGAGTTGCCGCCGCGTTGGCCAGCACACGCGGCGCTGGGGCTGTGCGCGTTTCTGTCGCGGTACCTGGGCAAGTCTTGAATTTGGTGCGGGCCGTCCCCATTTGCGCGGACACGGGTAAACCTGGCCTCGTGCTGTTGACGTCAACTCGCTGAAAGGACCTAGACTATGGCGCAAGAAACCATGAGCTTCCAAGCGGAAGTCAAGCAGCTTCTGCAACTGATGATTCACTCGCTGTACAGCAACAAGGAAATTTTCCTGCGTGAGCTGATTTCGAACGCGTCCGACGCGGCGGACAAGCTGCGTTTCGAGGCGATCGCCGATGCCGGTCTGTATGAAGACGACTCGAACCTGCATATCCGGATCGCATACGACAAGGCCGCACGCACGATTACGATCGACGACAACGGGATTGGCATGAGCCGTGACGACGCGGTCTCGCACCTAGGCACGATCGCGCGCTCGGGCACCAAGGAGTTCTTTGCCCAGCTGTCCGGCGACCAGCAAAAGGACGCGGCATTGATCGGCCAGTTCGGCGTTGGCTTCTATTCTGGCTTCATCGTCGCGGACCGGATCACCGTGGAATCGCGCCGCGCCGGCCTGCCTGCCGACCAGGCGGTGCGTTGGGAAAGCGCGGGCGACGGCGAATTTAGCGTTGAGACGATCCAACGCGCGCAGCGCGGCACGTCGATCACATTGCATCTGCGCGAGGGCGAAGACGAGCTGCTGTCCTCCTACCGGCTCAAGTCGATCATCCAAAAGTACTCGGACCATATCGGCCTGCCGATCCTGATGAAGAAGGAGGAGTGGGACGCAGAAAAGAACGAGATGGTCGTCAAGGACGAGGACGAGACCATCAACCAGGCCAGCGCCCTGTGGACGCGTGCCAAGAGCGAGATCAGCGACGAGCAGTACAAGCACTTCTACGAGCATTTGTCGCATGATCATGAGGCGCCGCTTGCCTGGACCCATAACCGCGTCGAGGGACGCAGCGAATATACCCAGTTGCTGTACGTGCCCGGTCGCGCTCCGTTCGATATGTGGAACCGCGATCATCGCGGCGGGCTGAAACTGTATGTGAAGCGCGTATTCATCATGGATGAGGCCGAGCAGTTGTTGCCCAATTACCTGCGCTTCATCAAGGGCGTGGTCGATTCAAACGACCTGCCGTTGAACGTGTCGCGTGAGATTCTGCAGGAAAGCCGCGACGTGAAGGCGATCCGCGACGGCGTCACCAAGCGGGTGCTGTCGATGCTCGAGGAACTGGCCGGTGCCGACGACGACGCCGACAAGCAGAAGTACGCGACGTTCTGGCGCGAATTCGGTCAGGTGCTCAAGGAGGGCCTGGGTGAGGACTTCGCGAATCGGGAGCGCATCGCCAAGCTGCTGCGCTTCGCGTCGACGCAGGCCGACAGCGCCGAGCAGAATGTGTCGCTGGCCGACTACGTCGCGCGGATGAAGCCAGAGCAGACGAAGATCTACTATGTGACCGCTGACAGTTGGCAAGCCGCGCGCAACAGTCCGCACCTGGAGGTATTCCGCAAGAAGGGTGTTGAGGTGCTGCTGTTGACCGATCGCGTCGACGAATGGATGCTGTCGTTCTTGCATGAGTTCGACGGCAAGCCGCTGGCCAGCGTCGCCCGTGGCGATCTGGATCTGGGTGCGTTGAACGACGAGGAGAAAAAGGCTCAGGAAAAGGTCAGTGAGGACCTGAAGCCGCTGGTCGAGCGGATGAAGGACGTGCTCAAGGAAAAGGCCAAGGACGTGCGCCTCACATTCCGCCTGACCGACTCGCCGAGTTGCCTGGTGGCCGACGAGGGACAGATGAGTGGCTACCTGCAGCGAATGTTGAAGGCGGCCGGCCAGAAAGCGCCCGATTTCCATCCGATCCTCGAAGTGAACCCGGATCACGCGTTGATCAAGCAGTTGTCGCCGGACGCAGCGGACTTTGCCGACTGGTGCCACTTGCTGTTCGACCAGGCGCTGCTCGCCGAGGGGGGCGCGCTCGATGATCCAGCGAGCTTTGTCAAGCGCACCAACACATTGTTGCTGTCGGACGCGCATTGAACGGCACGCTTGAGCGGCGCTCGGGCGGACGGTTTTCGGCGCACGGCGACGGTTGGCGGGCGCGACCGCGTGCCGCCTTCAGTGCCGCGCAGAAGGACTGGGTAACCCGCGCGGGCTCGCTTACGCGTCATTTGGGCACGCTCGGTCGGGTGACCGTGCGGGTCGCCTGCGAGAAGGTGGGTGTTGCGTGGCGCGACGAGGCGCGCGTGTTGCGCCTCGCACGCCGCGCGCCGGTGTGGATTCGCGAGGTCGTGCTCGCGGTGGATGGCGTGGCCGTGGTGGCCGCGCACAGCGTCACGCCGCTGCGTGCGAGCCGCGGCGTATGGCAGGCCGTGCGACGGTTGCGTACGCGAGCGCTGGCCGAGCTGTTGTATGCGGACATGACGGTGACACGCTCGCCGATTGTGAGCCGGCGCGTCGATGGCGCCCATCCGCTGTACCGGTTCGCCGTCGCGCAGCTAGGCCGGGATCGGCCGCACGCGTGCGTCGCGCGGCGCTCGGTGTTTACCCGTCATCGGCTGCCGCTGATGGTGACCGAGTGCTTCCTGCCAGCAATGTGGACCCTGACTACTGATTAAACTGCTCATGTTGCAAGGTTTTCCGCCGGTGATCAGGCTCGATACGACGATTCTGATGCTGGGCAGTTTTCCTGGCGAAGCATCGCTCGGGGCAGGGCAGTACTATGCCCATCCGCGCAATCAGTTCTGGCGGTTGTTGGGAGCCGTGCTGGGCGAGCCGGCATTGCACAAACTCGATTACGGGGCGCGGCTTGAACGCGTGCTGATGCACGGAATCGGGGTCTGGGATGTGCTTGCTGCCTGTCATCGAGAAGGAAGTTTGGATTCGGCGATTCGAAATGCGAAGCCGAACGACTTCAAGTCATTGAGAGAGCATGCGCCGAAGTTGAAGAAGGTATGTTTCAACGGGAAGACGGCGGGGCGGTTTGCCGATGTGATTGGTGCCGCCGGCTATGAGACGCTTGTACTGCCTTCGTCGAGTCCGGCGTATGCGATGCTGTCGTTTGAACAGAAGCTCTCGTGTTGGCGGAAGATTCTTTCCTGACCACACCGCGATGCCGCGGGCAATGCATTCGCTTGGATTGCGACGGCGCTCGATGCCCTCGCGGATCGATTGTTCGGCAAGACTCGACAGCGTTTCTCCTTTGCCGAGGGCGCTTTTAGCGGCGTTACGCAGTTCCGGTTTGACCCGAATGGCCGCGCGACCTGTGGACAACCGCCGGTCGTCCCAACTCAATTACGGGTTGCGTAACCCGGCGCGCGGCTTCGGATGCTATGCTTCGGGCGAACAAAAACTGTGCAACACGCAAGACTTCGTTACATGACATCCTTGATCAAGCGCGCGTCGGCGGAAGCGCGCGCCTTCCAGCGCGGTGAGCGGGCCGCGCAACCATCGCGCGGCGCCGCCCGATGCACGGAACGCGACGAATACGTTAGCGCAGCGCAGCACGGGGCCGCGCCCATGCTCAAAGTCCCGCGCAAGGCCCGTTTTGCGCCGGTGACGTTTTCCGAAGAAGGGGGCGTGCGCTACCTGCATTTCGGCACGGAATGGATACAGGGCGCGATGCGGCTGAAAAAGCCGTTCGATATCGAGCTCGAATACGCGCAGCAGATGATGGCGTGGTTGCTCTTTCTCGCGCCGCCCAAGCGCATCGTGCAACTAGGCTTGGGGGCGGCAGCCTTGACCAAGTTTTGCCATCGGCATTTTTTGCGCTCGCATGTCGATGCGGTGGAATTGAACCCGGCGGTGATCATTGCCGCGCGCAGCATGTTTGAGTTGCCGCCCGACGACCGCCGCTTGAGCGTGCTCCAGATCGATGCATGGGATTTTGTCAATGACCCCGCGAATCACGGTACGGTCGGCGCGATGCAGATCGACCTGTATGACGCAACCGCACGCGGCCCGGTGCTCGATTCCGTCGCGTTTTATCGCGCGTGCCGCGCGTGCCTCGGCGCCGCCGCAGTGGTGACGGTTAACCTGTTCGGCGACCATCCGAGCTTTGTGCGCAACTTGCGCCATTTACGCGCGGCGTTCGATGCGCGGGTCATCGCGTTGCCCGAGGTGCATGAGGGCAACCGCGTCGTGCTGGCTTTCTCCGGGCCCGCGTTGTCGATTGATTGGAACGTACTGACCGACCGCGCGAAGGTCATTGAGAAGGCGTGCGGGTTGAGCGCCCGTAAGTGGGTCGCCGCGCTACGTGAGGTGTCCGACGCACCACGCCGCGACGCGCAAGACAGCGCCGTTGGCGGGCATTTCATGATCTGAGTGCGTTCCCGCCATTCCCTCGTTTTCTCGTCTTGATCGCCGAAGGTGCGCTCCTAGACTCGGCGTTGCCGCGGCGGACGACGCGATCGCTGCTTGGTCTCCGGCTGCCTACCGAAGCCGGCTGCTGTGGCGAGCACGGCGAGAAGAAGTTGAGCTACGCCAATTATGTAAGCTACTCACCGAATGGCGCAACGGGCCTGAAACGTCGTGGCTGGCCGATGCACTGACGCATCCGCTGCAACAGACGCTCAAGAACTAGGGACGTGCCTACGCCAACTTTTTTGCCAAGCGGGCCGGCTTGCAGGCAATGCGCGATATTGCAGGGAAGCGCCCGTAAAGCTGTACGGGCCGGCCTTGCCGTCTACGTGGATCATTGTGATTACGGCTTGTAATACGCAATGGCTTGCGTGCAGTAATAGCCCGGTGATTAGATAAACTGGCTTAGGATTGGACGTTCTAGTGCGTTTACCGATTACTTGACTGTGAATTTCCGTCTTCCGAGAGGTCGATATCCGCTGCCTCGATGCAGCAAAATTCCCCAACGATTATGTACTTGAGTTGCTGTGGCGGTTAATCTGGCTCACTTCTGAGCCAGGTCGCACTGTCTTGGATGCGCGCCTGGGCGGGTTTGGAAAACTGGTTGGCTTTCATAAAGCGCGTGATCTCACCCATCGCCACTTTCCATTTGCGATTGTTCAGGTGCCATAGCACCCCATTGGCCCGAAGCTCGCTCAGTACCTCCCATAAAGCAGCTTCGCCCGCCCCGTTCAGTAGACTCAATCCCTGCTGCCATCCCCGCTTGGCTAGCGTGTCATTGATGAAATAGATACTTCTGATTAACCCGACTGC